>DVNU01000048.1 GCA_018714165.1 Candidatus Coproplasma excrementipullorum
CAGAATCAAACTCTTGAGTTTAATTTGTATAAAACACAAACTTTTAAAGTTCGTGGCTCTATCTCGACTAAATAGTCATTATCTTTGCTGACTTTAGCTTTGTGGTACTTGATGTACTTCAAAGTTATTGACAGAAACTGTGTTATCTTTCGATAACTAAATCGTTTCCTTCTATTCAATTTTTAAACTTCATTAACTGACCTAACAGTCAGTGCTCTGTCGCGAGAGCTCAACTACTATACCATATTTATTAATGGTTTGTCAAGCATTTTTCAAAACTTTTTTTAAAAACTTTTGAATTTGTTTTGACCTTAGTTTGTCCTCTGCCCTTTTGCCTTGCGGCCTTTCGGGCGACAGCTTGTATATCATATCACAGCGGTGTTTATTTGTCAAGCAATTTTACAAACTTTTTCAAAGCTTTTTACAAGTTTTAAAAGCGTTTTGCCTGTGCCTTAAAGCCCTGCTTCCCGGCGACAGCTCGCATATCATATCACAAGCTTTGCCGTAATGTCAAGCAATTTGGCGAACATTTTTCGCACAATTTTTTGAGCATTTTTGAGCGGTTTTTTAAGGTTTATGAGGGGAGCCGGACGGGCCGTTCTCCGCAACACAGCTTGCATATAATATCAGTATTTTTGCCCAAAGTCAACTTTATTTTACAATTTGCGACAAAAAGTTTTACTGGATATTTTACACAGCTTTTTGTGAATTTTTCACACTTTACACACGCCTATCCGCCTCAATACGCTTGCCTTTATCCTACGTTTATTGTAATATATATTATATGAAAGCCAAGACATAACTAGTTAACGCTCGTTGTGCATTGGCGGCAATGCACCAACTCGCCGTTATTTGAGGAGCCAACTCCTCTTGCCGCGATTTGGTTTAGCCCACGATTAACTAATCGCGGCAATTCACCACGGTGAGCCTGCTGACCGCAGCAAATAGGGACTTGCGGCGCGAAAGTGTGATTTCGCTTGCAAACATAATTAACTTGATGTATAGGATAAATTTATGATGACCAAATTATATCTGATATTGAGAATTGTATTCTGCATACTGGCCGTGGCGCTGTGCGCGGCGGCGGTGTTTGTGTTTGTATACCTGGACTGGTGGGGAATGGCCTGCGTGATAGGCGCGGCCGTGTGCGCCGCCCTTATGTTGCTGTTCAAGCGCCTGCAAACGGATGAGGAGAACAAGGATAATCCCCCTGCCCCCGTCGGCGACTTTATCACCGGCCCCGTGCACTGCGACAATGCGAACAAGGGCGAGGACAATGATGCGGGTGACGGCGGTCAGACGCCGCAATGAACGCAGCTTCCCGCCAATAACGCCGTCAACGTTCCTTACATATAACAGTGCACGCGCATATGCGTGCGCGCGTATATAATATTGACAGACAAGCAGACTTTTATACATATGGCGGCGGGCGCATTTAAAATGCGCCCGCCGCCATTCACTTTTTACAACATTTATACAAACCTGTGCGGAGTTTATTACAAGCGTATGTTATAATTTTATATGGTCTGACAATACCTTTGATTTTAAGGAACAGATATATGATTGAAGTTAAAGAGCTGAAAAAAGTTTACCAAAGCAAAAAACATCAGACGGTGGCGCTGGACGGCGTCAGCCTGACCCTGCCCGACAGCGGAATGGTATTCCTTTTGGGCAAGTCGGGGTGCGGCAAGACAACGTTTTTGAATATGCTCGGCGCGATGGACACCTTTGACGGCGGAGACATAATTGTTGAGGGCAGGCCCCTTTCCGCCCTGACGGACAAGGAGCGCGACGCCTACCGCAACACATACGTGGGGTTCATCTTTCAGGAATACAACCTTATAGACGACTTTGACGTTGAGCAGAACATTGCAATTGCGCAGGAACTTCAGCGCAGTGAGCCTGACAGCGAGGCGATAAGCAAACTGCTTGCCAGCCTTGACCTTGAAGGGCTTGAAAAGCGGAAGATTGACGAACTTTCGGGCGGGCAGAGACAGAGAGTGGCGATAGCGCGCGCTTTGATAAAGAACCCCCGCCTGTTGCTGTGCGACGAGCCGACGGGCGCGCTCGACAGTCAGTCGGGAGAAAACCTTATGGAGCTTTTAAAGGACATTTCACGCGACAGGCTGGTTGTTGTAGTTACGCACGACAGGGACTTTGCCGAGCGCTACGGCGACAGGATTATAGAGCTTAAGGACGGCAAAGTGGTGTCAGACAGTGCCCCTTTCGAGGGTAAGGAGAATAAGGAAAACCTTACTTTGACCTTTGCGCGCCTGAAAACCCGCCGTGCCGCGACCATAGGACTGAAAACGGCCATAAAAAAGCCGCTGCAACTGGTAACTTCCGTACTGCTGCTCACCATAACCGTATGTATGCTGGGAATGAGCTGCCTGATTGCCACGTTCGATGACAACGACGCAATAAAGCGCACTGTATATAACGCCGGCCGCCCCTACACCTTTGAAGAAGCAAACTTTATAACCGACGGCACAAATATCGGGCGCGACGGCGAGACGCGCATCGCCCTGCTGATGGACGATAATGACCTGGCCGCATATGAAGAGCGCTTCGGCCTGCCCTGCATGGGCGCTATACGTGAATCTTACTATTTCGACGGCAACGTGGGCGAGAATCCGACGGAAAACAGTAGTCATATGTATGATGTATACAGCTTTAACTCATGCACGGCACTCACGCAGGACATAATCGACGACTTCAGGTTCGGGCTTGTAGGCGAACTGCCCGTCGATGAGGATGAAATAGTCATATCCAATTATGTGCTGAGAATTTTTATGGACAAAGGCTACAACGACGGAGAGCAGTTTTTTGCCATAACTTCGGCGCAGGATATGATAGGCAAGGAGCTCAATTTTTCAAGCAATCCGTACGCGGAAGAAAAATACACCATATGCGGGGTGATCACCAACCTCGATTACGACAGCGAAAGCTTGAGCGACGCAATTGATGACACGCCTGAGTATTACCTTAAGGAAAACCTCGCGGAGGAGCTGGACTTTTACGACAGAAACTACCCGTACAAGTGGCTGTTCGTCTCCCCCGCAAAGTTTGAGGAAGTAAAGGCCGACGTAGACAACTTTTATATGTCCGCCGGCCTGCTTACCCAAAACTTTATGCGCGGCGAATGGGGCGACACATATGTAAGCTGGGCGGCCCGCGAACGCAGCTCGCTAGATATATACGATTATAAGAGCGACAAATTCGCCGAAAACATCGCGGACGAGGCGCTGTTTTACGACGACCTTAAAGAGGGGCAATGTCTTTTGGGACTGAACGAGCTATTTGCCGTAATAGCCGCCTATGACGACATATACCTCGATGACGCCGACAGAGCGCTGTACGGGTGCGACACGCTCGATTTGTTTATAAACAAGTATTACTTTGACAGAAACAAGATAGGGCGTATTATCGAGAGCGACTACAGCTATCTTATAAACGATAGGTATACTCTTGAAGACCGCGTTGATGAATTTTACCGCGCACTGAGGGACGGGGAGTATATAGTATACGGCGAAGTTCCCATGGCGAGGTTGCTTTGGAACGATATTGCTGACGTAGTTAAGAAGTATACGGCAGACATGAGCATAGCCATTGGCGGCTCCTCCTCACGTATCACCGAGTACGAACTTGCAGGGGTCGTGTTTGACGTCCACGACTCGTCCGGTTACGGAACGCTGGTGCTCACCCGCAGCGATGCGGAGACGCTTACCTACGGCGCGTTCGGCAACTACTACAGCAGTCTCGTTTCGGCAATGCCTGAGGGCCGCAGCGAAGTATACGGGCTGTATGACGACAGCCTCTCCTCTTCCTACGGTCTGCACTTTGTAATGCGCACCTTTGAGGCCGACGTCGTTGCCGATTTTCATTTGCAACTTTCTGTCGCACAGCAGTTGTGCGCGATAGTGTGTGCAATACTGGCGGTGTTTGCCTGCATACTACTGTTCAACTTTATCGTTGCGAGCCTTAAAATAAGGGAAAAGGACATACACATACTCAAAAATCTGGGCGCAGGCAGGGGCGAAATCTTCAAGATATTCTTTGCGGAGAGCCTGCTGGCCGTGATTTCGGGCTTTGTGCTCGGCATTATCTGTGTGGTGATAGGCATTGTGGTATTCAACGGCGCATATGCCTCTATAATACACCCCGCGCTGGTGGCCCTGCAATTTGAATGGTTCGTGCCCCTGCTCATACTCGGCGGGTGCCTGCTTATAGTGTTTGCCATACTCGGCCTGGTGACGCTGATAAAGAAATTTTAAGTCTAAAATACCTGCCGCAACATACAGCCAAATATGTTTACAAAATCAAAATGGCGGGGCGCAACTTCAGTTGCGCCCCGCCTCCTCTTTACAGTAAAGCCGCCTTTTGATTATACGCCTTTTTATTCATTCCAGTCCGACGAGATAGTCGACGGACACATTAAAATATTTCGCCAGCGCAATGAGATTGCTCATCGAAGGTTCGCGCAGGCCGTTTTCCCACAGGCTGATAATGCCCTTGCTCACCCCTATGCTCTTTGCTAGCGCCACCTGGCCGACAGAAAATTCCTGGCGAAGCTCCTTTAGTCTTTGTCCGAATACGTTTTCCATAGATACTTTTATTGTGCGTTGCTATACAGCAATTTTCTCACATTTGTAAGAAAATTACTTGACTTCTTACTATTGTAAGATTATAATGTAACTATCAAAACTTAAGGAGAAAGATATGAGTAGTTATGCTGAAAAAAATCTGATCAGCGGCGAGAGCATCGTGCTCAAGGCCAAAATCAACTTTTTGGCCATTATCCGCCAGATTATCTGGGCGGTAATAATGATTGTTGTCGCCGTTGTTCTGGGGTCGAACGAGGCTCTCAACGCCGAAGGTGTGGAGCCCATCAAGACGATTGTGGTAGCCGTGTGCCTTGTGATAGGCCTTATGCCCCTGCTTATAGACATACTCGGCCTTGTATGCACGTCGTTTGCCGTGACGAACAAGAGGGTTATAGGCAAGACGGGCGTGCTGAAGATCGAGACACTTGATTTGCACATCGACAAGGTTGACACCGTAACGATAAAGGCGCCTTTCTGGGGCAGAATTTTAAGATATTACTACGTTGAAGTGAGGGGCAGCGGCTCCTCCAAGCCCGTCACGTTCAAGTACATATCCAACGCGCCCCAGCTGAAAAACTCCATAACCGAGGCCATCGAACAGCACGCGGCCGAAGCGCGCAAGGCACAGGCGGCCGAGATTGCCATGGCTATGAACAGAGGCAGGATGTAAAAAACAACTTTCCATAAAAGCTTATTAATATGACGCCGCCCCGCGCAGTTTGCGCGGGGCGGCGTTTTTATTCCAAAAAAGATGTCAGATCATCCTCTGCGCCTGGATGAAATAGCTCCAGCGTGTGGACGAAATCTGTTCGATTTTTGCATAGTCGGATGCGGTGTGCAGGATGTAGTTGCCGCCGAGGTACAGCGCCACGTGCCCGATCCTTTCAACACCAGTCTTGTTCTTGCGCTGGGCGTTTGTGAAAAACATCAGGTCACCCCTCTTAAGTCCGTCCTTTACCGTAGTGCCCTGGACTACCTGCGTGCGTGTTGTCATCTGCAGGTTGATGTCTGCCGTCACCTTGAAGATGTACTGCATCAGCGACGAGCAGTCGAATGCCTGGGTGGTAAAGCCGGAGAGCAGTTTGCCGTTGCCGTTGTGGTAGCGCGTTGCGCCGTAGACGTACTTTACGCCCATATGCTTTGTGCCCTCGGCAATGACCTCCTCCACCTCCTCCGAGGCCGACTCAAAGTCGACGAGTATGCAGTAGTCCTTGTATATGTAAGCCTCCATTCCCTTGTAATATGTCTTGTACCAGTTGCCGTGCCTGCCTTCGGAGGCATACAGCGTGTTCTTTTCGGCCGTGCCCAGCGACTTGTAGTTGGAACCGGGGCCGCTGCGGATATTGACGCCGTCTCCCGTGACCTTTATATACATAACAAGGTTTATCTGCGGTTCTTCCTCCACAACTTCATCCTCCGGGGTTTCGGCGGGGCCGTCGACGGGCGAATCGTCGGGCGCGACTATCTCCTCGTCCCAGGCGGGGTTATCGGCGTCCTCTTCGGGAATTGCCGCACAGCCGGCGAATGTCGCCGCGGATATCAGCGCCAGCACGCACAGCCATTTGTACTTGTGTTTCATTTTATCCTCCTGAAATTTTATTTCCGGAAGATATTATACATAAAACGACGCAATCGCGCAATGCAAAGATTTTTCCAGCACTGGAAATGCGCGCCAACGCAAATGCGTTGGCGCGCACATATTATGCACCCAATTAAATTTTAAGCTGTGAGAACACCTTGCCGATGCCGTCGTTCATGACGAGCTCGGCACGCGCGTCGGCGGAAGTTTGCGACTTGTTTATTACGACCAGATGCCTGCCGCGGAAATAGTCGATGAACCCCGCCGCAGGGTATACGGCCAGCGACGTGCCGCCTATAATCAGGCAGTCCGCCGAGGCAATGGCCTTGAGCGCGCCCGCAATGGTGGCGCCGTCCAGGCTCTCCTCATACAGCACCACATCGGGCTTTATTACGCCGCCACAGTCGCACATGGGAATCCCAACGGAATTTTTTATGTATTCGGCCGTATAGAACTTATGACAGCGCATACAGTAGTTGCGGTGCACGGAGCCGTGAAGTTCGAACACATTTTTACTGCCCGCCGCCTGGTGGAGCCCGTCGATATTCTGTGTGACGACGGCCTTAAGTTTGCCCGCCTCCTCCAGCCGCGCAAGGTATATGTGCGCCGCATTGGGTTGAGCGTCGAGGTACAACATTCTGTCGCGGTAGAAGTCGAAAAAATCGGCGGGACGGTTGACGAAAAAAGTGTGCGAAATTATGCTTTCGGGCGGGAATTTGTACTTTTGGTTATACAGCCCGTCCTGCGAGCGGAAATCGGGAATTCCGCTCTCGGTGCTCACGCCCGCGCCGCCGAAAAAGACGATATTTGAGCTACAATCTATTATGTTTTGGAATCGTTCAATAGGGGACATAATTATCAGGAGATAGGGGTTAAGGGTGGTAAAATTATTTAAAATAATTAAAAGCCGAGCGGCGCAGGCGGAATTGATTTGCGCCGTTTAGCGCCGCCGACAAAAGCACCTCGCTGCAAGTCGCACGGAGCGAAGCGAGTACGACTTTAGCGAATAAATATTGCGCCGCCGCGACAAGTCCGCGGCGGCGCTTTAAAAACTTACTTAAGCCTGCACACCCTCGTTGAGCTTGGCAAGGAGAGCGTCGAGGTCATTGCCGTGAACGAATACGGCCTCCTCGATAGTTTCGCCGTGGGCCATTGCACAGCCGAGGCAATGCATACCTACCGACTGCAGAATTTCGGCGCTGTTGGGGTTGATTTTGAGGCAATCAACAATTAAAGTATCCTTGGTTATCTTTGCCATGATATGGTATCTCCGTTTAGTTTTATTTAGTGAGATTAGTATATCACACCGCGCGCGTTTTTACAAATATTTTAATGCACATTTTTGCAAAAATTTAATTGGGGTTAATTTACAGTCCCGAAGGTTTGATCCCTGTTAAAAACGACAATATCACAACAATGCAGAATACTTGATGCGCCAACGTTAAAGCCGACTATACCATACAATGTGCAAAAGTCAGGGCTGTGCGGGCTTGCTCTTCTTGAGAATGTATACTACGCCTGCCGCGAAGATTAAAGCATATACCCCGAAGTATATGCCCGCGAACAGCCAGGGATTGTTGAGGTGGTCAAATATCTGGGCGAGGGCTTCAACTTCGACATTGACGTCCGCAGGCACGCCCTCAATTGCAGGCGCAAACAGCATCGTGACAATTGTGGCCACGGAAAGAAGCACATAGCCGGCAAAGCGCAGCCAGAATGACTTTGTGGAGGTCTTATAGCCGAACAACACGCCCCAACCCAGCTCGCCCAACGCCAGGCCTGCAAGCATAAGATATACCGCAGGGTGGACGATATCGGGTTCAACGACCGGCCCGAAGGCCTCACCCACGCCCAGCGCCAGGGTAACCAGGGAAAAGAAGGCCACTAACGCCGCCATGACTGCCACCGCATATACAAACGAGGCGACAGTACAGACTATAAAAAAGTAGGCCGTGCGCCTTTTATAGCCTATGGGCACCAGGTTTGCCGCCGCGGGCGCGCCGCATGTAAGCAAATAGCTTACAATAGTGGGATATACCATAAGCATAGCCAGCATTATGCCAAACAAATAGAAGATGAGCATATTCAGTCCCGCAACCAGCGCGCCAGCCACCCCCATTGCGACAATCGCGGGAACCAGCAGGCGGGCCAGCCAGCTCCACATTCTGTTTTCAAGCGCGGCGCTGCTTACGCCGACCGTCAGCATATTGTAATAGTTAAATATTTCTTTCATATTCCTTTACCTCTGAAATCAGAGTTCTGAAGGCTTCTCCTGCCTGAACACGATGGTGATTGACCATTCGACGATGATGGCGGTTATAATGCCGTATACCCCCACATATAGCCCGCCGAAGGGTATATGATCGAGGGCATAAATTGTGTTGCCGTTGAGCGTTATGGCGCCGTCGATATTGTCCTTTAACGCATCGAAAATAGTGTTGGGAACAATATTGCCGAGGAAATAAAACAGGCAGAACGCAACCGTGAAGATTATGGCGTTCCTTCCCTTCAGCCTCGCCGCGATTATGGCGGCGGCAGGGACGAGAATGTAGCGCAGGGCATAGAATACATAGCCGTTGGCGCCCGGATATATGAAGGTCAATATTATGCCGTCCTCAAGCACCTCGTATGGCATATACACCCTGCACAGCTCCATTGCGAGCACGTAGCCGCCCGCGCAGACAAGGCCATAGCAGATAATTACAGTGTACGAAAAAAGCAACGTATATGCCGAGCGGCGCTTATAAGTTATGGGCGCTTCCCTCAGGCGCGGATTGACGGCAAACGCCTTGCTGACGAGATAGACAATTATGTAACACAAAAAGGAAATGTCTATTGCGGGGATGATCGTCTGGCCCGTTATGCTGTCGGTTGCGCCCACGCTCGTAAATATGGATACAAAGAACACTATGTAGGCTATAAAGAACCCCACACTACCCTTAAACGACTGTTTCTGCAGCGATGAAACGCTGTCGCCCACCTTACAGAAGGCTTTATACTGTCTGTATGCGCTTACGCTGTTCATAGCAACATATCCCCGCTGTAATTGGTTCCGCTGAGGTGAACGAAGAGTTCTTCCACCGTGGGAATTTTGCTCGTTATGCCCTCCCCCTCTACCGGCCTGTCGCAGATGAAGGTGTAGCCGAAGGCGCTCTTCTTTACGCCTACGGCGATTGCCCTCAAATCCTCCGTCATCTCCCCGACGGAGACAAGGCGGTACTTCTCCGTAAGGGTGACTTTGTCCTCGTTTAAGAGTATGCGGCCGTTTTCAATCATTACGATGTAGTCGGCAATCTTATCCAGATCCTCGGTTATGTGGGTGGAGAATAAAATTGTATGATTTTCGTCGAGCATAAACTGTTGCAGAAGGGAGACAATCTCCGCCCTGTCCACGGGGTCTATGCCCGACGTCGGTTCGTCTAAAATGAGCAGTTCGGGCGACTGGCAGAGGCCGATTATTATGCACAGTTTTCTCTGCATACCGAGCGAGAATTTATTTATCCTCTTGTCCTGCGGCAGGTTGAATTTTGTGCACAGCTCGTCGAACATCTGCACGTTGAACGCGGGATATAGCGCGGCGAATATGCTTTTTAGCTTTTTGGGCTTTGCGTTTAGGGAAAAGTGGGGCGCGTCAAACACACACGCCGTCCGCGTGAGTATACCCACCTCGTCGTCGGCAAACTTTTTGCCGTCGTAGAGGATCGAGCCCGTGGCGGCCTGCTGGCGCATTATCGTCTTTATCAGCGTCGATTTGCCGGCGCCGTTGCGGCCGACAAGGCCCGTAACGGCGCCTTTTTTAATGTCCGCATTCAAATTCCTTATGGCAAAGTCGCCAAAGTCTACCGTGAGATTTCTTATCTCCAAAGCATTCATATTACTCTCCTTTCAATTGCTTTAAAATTTGTATGAGTTTATCTATCCCGACGCCGCTCGCTGCGGCATAGTCGGCCAGGTTTTTAAGTTTTTCTTCAAGCTCGGCCATAAATTTTCGCTCGGCCGTATCCTTTTGCGGCGAAACAAACACCCCCTTGCCCTGAAGGCTGTAGCACCAGCCCTCGGCGCATAAATCGTCATACGCGCGCTTGACGGTTATTATGCCCACGCCCAGTTCCTTGGCCGTATAGCGTATGGACGGCAGTGCCGAGTCGGGAGGCAAGTCCCCCGCCGCTATCTGCGAAATTATCTGTTTTTTTATCTGCTCGTATATGGGCTGCCCCGACTGAGCCGATATTACTATGCGCATAGTTTTTCCTTTCTTGACTGTTTCTACTGTTATTATACAATAGATACAGTAAATGTCAAGAGATTTTGCAAAAAAATTTAGTAATTGCCAATAAATCTTTCGGTCGAAATAACAACAGACCAGGTGGTGTGGCAAGCAAAGCAGGTATTACTGTCATCTTGAGCGGAGCGAGTCAAGCGAGCGCAGTCGAAAGATCTCGTCTTGTCACTGCCCGGCAGGATTCTTCGCTGTCGCCAGAATGACAATGGGCGCGTCAGGCTTCGCCGTGCAGCAAAGGGCGCGCAAGGCCTTTGGCCTTGCGCGCCCAATAATTTTTATTGATGTTTAAGTACAGCGGAACGAATTACAAACCGTCAGTCCTTCTGCTCCTCGCCGTCCTCCTCTTCAGGCCTGACGGTGACGTGCAGTTCGTTTATGCGCCTGGACTCGGCCTGCGTTACGGTTATGGTGAGGTTTTCGTACACCAGTATATCGCCCTTGGCGGGAACCTTGCCGAGCATGTCCATTACCCATCCGCCTATCGTCTGACTGTCGCTCTCTATCTCGTCGAGGTCGAAGTAGTCGCATAAGTCGTTTACTGTCACACCGCCGAGCATCACATATTCATTTTCGGCAACCTGAGTGATGTCGGCCTCGATATCGTCGTGCTCGTCCCAGATTTCGCCGACGAGTTCCTCCAGGATATCCTCCATCGTAACAATGCCCGTCACGTCGCCGAACTCACCCGAAACTATGGCCATGTGCGACTTGGATTTCTGCAACTGCCTTAGAACTGCCGAAATTTTGGCCGTACCCACCACAAACACCGCGGGCTTTACGGCCTTTTCAACGCTGAAACCGGCGTCGCCGCGCATTGAAATGAAGTCCTTTTCGTGCAGAATGCCTATAACGTTATCTACGGTGTCCTTATAGACGGGCAGGCGCGAGAAGTGAGTCTCCTCAAAGACCTTTGCCACCTCGTCCACCCCGGACCCGGCGTCAATCATCACCACGTCGACGCGGGGAATGAATATATCCTTTACCTCAAGATCGTTGAACTCGATGGCGCTCTTTATGAGTTCGGATTCCTGGGCGTTTATTCCGCCCTCCTGCTCTGCCTCGTCGACCATGGTAATGAGCTCGTCGTCGGTAATCGTCGTGTCTTCCTTGTTTTTGAAGATCTTATTCAAAAGCTTTTTCCAGAGCGAAAACAGATAATTGACCGGCAAAAGAATATAAATCAGCACATTAATTATCGGTGCAGAGAATGAAGCAAAGGTTTCGGGAAATTCTTTAGCCAGACTTTTGGGGCTGATTTCACCAAAAATAAGCACAAGGACTGTAAGTACTATAGTAGACAAAACAGAAGCAAGGTCATTGTTGCCATTGCACCATTGAATAAACAGCAATGTACCCATTGAAGACGCCAAAATATTGACTATGTTGTTACCTATTAGGATTGTAGAAAGCAACCTGTCATAATCATTGGCAAGCTTTAAAACAAGTTTGGCCCTCTTATTGCCGTCATCGGCTTTAGTTTTCACCCTCACCTTATTGAGCGTCGTAAATGCAGTCTCTGTAGCCGAAAAATACGCCGAAAAAACGAGACAAAAAACTATTATTATAATTAAAACTACCTGATTCATATACTCCTCCACAAAATTATAAACACAAAAGCAACGCTAGAGATTTACAATTTCATAGGAGGTCTTATGAGAGCAAAGTGCGGGCGCAGCCTTTCGAAACTATGCACACTACTTGGCCCAGATGAACTGTCCATATTTTCCCCTGTGATTAAATATTGGAACTATTATACCACGTTTTTAAATGCATTGCAACAGCTGACGACAATTTTTTACATAAAATAGTCAAATTCATATATATTAACTGCCAATTTGCGCAAGTTTCAGGCCACAGAACTCTCCGTCGGGGCGATTATGCGCACGCCCTTGCGGTATGCAAAGATGAAGTAAACAATCTCTGCCGCCGCCGTGATCACCCAGGACACGGGATAGAGGAGATACAAAAGTGTGGTCGTTCCGCTTATGGGGAAAATGACGTACACCCAGAAGATTCTGAACACGCACGAGCCGAGTATTACTATTATGGTGGGAACAATGGTCTTGTTGAGGCCGCGGGCGGCGGCTATGGTGCAGTCCATAAAGGCCGAAAGCGCATATGAGAAGCACATTATTGCCAGCCTGTCCTTGCCGGCGGCGATTACGGCCTCACTGCCCGTGAAGATGGACAGGAATATCTCCCCGCAGGCGAATATGGCCAGGCCGAATATGAGGCCGAAGGCAAACGAATAGGCCAAGGAGACATAGTAGCACTTGAGAATCCTCTCCCTCCTGCCCGCGCCGTAGTTCTGGCCGATGAAGGACGTGCAGGCCGTGTAGTACGCCGCCATCAGTTCAAACACCAGCGTATCGGCGTTTACGGCGGCGGAGTTGCCCTCGACGACGGTGCCGTCGAATGAGTTTATGCCCGCCTGGATAAAGAGATTAGCGGCCTGGAATATGGCGTTCTGAATGCCTGCGGGTATGCCCGTTATGAGCACGCGCCTGGCAATTCTTTTATCAAATTTCAGGCAGGATATGCGCAGTCTGTAGGGACGGCGGGTGCGGATGAGCGCGACGATTATGAGCACGCACGACAGCCACTGCGATATGGTGGAAGCCAGGGCCACGCCCGAAGCCGACATATTGCATACGATGACGAAAAAGAGGTTCAAGAGGATGTTGGTCACGCCGGCTATGCTAAGGAATATGAGCGGTTTACGTGTGTCGCCGTCGGCGGAGAACACGCCGTTGCCGTAGTTGTATATGGCCGTACCCGTCGCGCCCGTGAAGTATATGTATACATAGGTGAGAGCGCCGTCCAGAAATTGAGGCTTGGTGCCCATCAGGGTGAGCACGGGGCGGGCAAGCCCCATTGCCAGCGCCGAAACCACCAGTCCGAATATGACCGAAATTATGAGCGCGGTGTGGGAAACGCGCGAGGCGCCCTCGTCATCCCCCGCCCCCAGACGCTGGGCGATTACGGCATTGACTCCCGTGCCCAGGCCTATGAGAAGGCCCGTGAACAGGGCGACGTATGTGGTTGTGGAACCCACCGAGCCGAGCGCGTTTTCCGAACCGAATTTGCCGACGACGGCCACGTCGGACATATTGAACAGCACCTGCAATATATTCGACAGCATCAGCGGCAGCGAAAAGATGAAGATGTTTTTAATAAGCGACCCCTGCGTCATAGTCAGGGCGCGCTTTGCGCGCGTTCTGTGCATAATGCTCTCCTCACTTTACATAATCAAACACAGCAATGTAGTATAGCATATTAAATAATAAAGTCAACCGAACAGGCGCGCCGCGCGCTGAAAAATACAAAAATATTTTTGCGCGCGATTATGTAAAAAATATTTGACAAAGCGCGATATATTTAGTAAAATAATAAAGCTGTCCGAAAGATGGATAGAATTGAAATATTATTAGATTTTTTATGCACCGTTAGCTCAACTGGATAGAGCATTGGTCGCAAGAAAATCCGGTACAAAGGCTTTTGCCTTTGGTCGTTATTAAAATTAAATAGTTTGTTTATGCACCGTTAGCTCAACTGGATAGAGCATTGGTCGCAAGAAAATCTGGCACAAAGGCTTTTGCCTTTGGTCGTTATTAAAATTAAATAGTTTGTTTATGCACCGTTAGCTCAACCTGGATTGTACATTGGTCGCAAGAAAATCTGGCACAAAGGCTTTTGCCTTTGGTCGTTATTAAAATTAAATAGTTTGTTTATGCACCGTTAGCTCAACTGGATAGAGCATTGGTCTACGGAACCAAAGGCTAGGGATTCGAATTCCTTACGGTGCACCAAAGAGGTATAATCCGAATTATTTGCTGATAACCA
>DVNU01000049.1 GCA_018714165.1 Candidatus Coproplasma excrementipullorum
TTAAATTTATGTCCAAACTTTGGGGTTCACTTCACAATTGCACGGCTATATTATTTTAAAATAATTGAATGCCAAAAAATATTGACAATAAAAAATCAAGGCATTATAATATAGCTACAATTTAAAGTAAGTTCTTTGGGGCGGGGTGCAATTCCCCACCGGCAGTGATTGCCTGAAGGCATAAGTCTGCGACGAAGGAGTAAAACCCTTCCTGATCGGGTGAAAATCCCGAACCGACGGTATAGTCCGGATGGTAAAAGAATTACAAAGCGGTAAAATTTTTCCGCGCCCCGCAAATGTGATTTGCGGGGCGCTATATTTAAAAACCGCGCCGCCCCGAAAAAATAATTTTTTTTCGGGGCGGCTTTTCTCTTTCGAAGAATTACTTTAAAAATAAATATTTTTAAAAGGAGTTCTTTTTATGCAAACCACCAAAACAGCGGGGGGGGCAAAGTTTTTCAGCTCTACCCGCATCGCGGTAATAGCCGTGCTCTCTGCCATCGCCGCCGTACTTTACATCTTAAAGTTCCCCATCTCGGTAATCTTCCCGTCGTGGCTCGAACTCAATTTTTCAGACATTCCCGCCCTTATCGGCACCTTTGCCCTCGGCCCCCTTTCCGGAGCTATAATTGTCGCCGTTAAAATCCTTTTGGAACTGCTCTTTACAGGTACTACTACAATGTTCGTCGGCGACTTTGCCGATCTGATACTGGGTTGTGCCTTCGTTGTCCCCGCAGGCCTCATCTACAAGCATAACCGCACATTAAAAGGTGCGCTCCTGGGCTTAATCGTCGGTGCGGTTTGCTCTACGGCGCTTGGCATTCTTGCAAACTGGCTTGTCCTTGTTCCCTTCTATATCCAGTTCTTTTTCGGCGGCAGCTGGGAGCCTCTGCTCGGCACGATGAGCGCCATCTTCGGCGAAGTCACGCACGAAACATTCTATACATACTACCTCTGGTGCTCGGTGTTGCCCTTCAACGCAATGCGTTGCATCATTGCAATAATCGTCGTGCTTCCCATCTATAAGCACATTTCACGCATAATAAACAGGCTAAATGTCCGTCTCGCCCCCAAGGAGAAAACGGAGGAACAGACGCACAGACAGATGGTGCGTATGTTGGCGATAATCATCGGACTTCTGGTTATAATTACAATTATTATAGTTCTGAGATTCCTCATTGAAGAGGGAATTTTATAAAAGAAAAATGCGCGCGGCCTAAAAGACTGCGCGCATTCCTTTGTCCCGCGCACCCAACAATTTTGCTTAATTTTATAAAATTACCACTAAATCATTGCCAAAATGCCCTCAAAGCGGTATAATCAATATGTATGGCGGTTTATTTATCAAGGGGAGAGGAGCAGACTTTCAGGTTTGCCGAACAATACGCCCGCACATTGAAGGGCGGCGACGTCGTCCTTTTAGAGGGCGAAATGGGCGCGGGCAAAACTGTTTTCGCCCGGGGTGTGGCCCGCGGTCTCGGCATTGCGGACGACATCACATCGCCTACATACGCCTATATGAACGATTACTATGGCAAGCTGTACCACTACGACTGTTACCGCCTGTCGTCGGGCGGCCAGGCCGAAGCGTTGGGATTGACCGACTACTTCTATGCGGGCGGCGTCTGCCTTATCGAATGGTCGCAGAACATTGCCGACGTGCTCCCCGAAAACTGCAAAAGGGTGACGATAAATAAACTTTCGCAAAATGCAAGGGAGATAGTCTATGACTGATTTTCTCGCCGTCGACACATCATCAAAATACCTCACGGTAGTTGCAAAAAAAGGCGGCACAACGGTGGTAAACCATCTGCCCGAATGTGCCATGCGGCACTCCGTAATTCTGATGGACGAAATAGAAAAAACTTTGAAAGAGGCCGCACTATCCCTCAACGAATGTCATTTCTTTGCCGCCGTCACGGGCCCCGGTTCGTTTACGGGCATAAGAATAGGCCTGTCCACGGTAAAGGGCTTTTGCGTCGGCACTGGCAAGCCGTCCGTCGCCGTCACCTCGTTCGAACTTATCGCATACAATGTAGAGAGTTTATCGCCCTTCGGCGTCGCTATCGATGCCATGCACGGGCACTACTATTTCCAGACCTTTTCCCCCGGCGGCACGCCCCTTTCTGACCCCGCCTATGTTACGGGCGATGAGGTGCAAAATTCAGGCCTGCCTTTATACGGATTTGAGGAGCTTCCGCTTGAAAACTACACCCGCCTGGAGGCAGGCACCTGTCTGCAGCGGGCGGTGATGCGCTCGGCAAAAAGAGGCTTTTCGCCGCTTTGCGCGCTCTATGTGCGCAAGAGCCAGGCAGAGGAGGCGCGCAGTGCTCATCCGTGAGTGGAAGTTTGAAGACATTCTGGTCCTTACGGCGCTGGAGGAGCAGTGCTTTGAAAATGACCGCTGGAGCTACCGCACCTTCGCCTCTTGCTATGAAAATCCCGCCTTTTACGGTGTGGTTGCTGTGGACGGTGAGGAGATTATCGGCTACGGCGGCATAACCGTCGCGGGCGACAGCGCAGACATCGAAAATATTCTCGTGTCTGAGCGCTATCGCAGAAGCGGTGTAGGCACCCGCATTTTAAGCGCCCTCAACGATTACGCCCGCGCAAACGGTGTCAAGGATATATTTTTAGAGGTGCGCGTCTCCAATGCGCCAGCCATGCGCATGTATTTAAAGTGCGGGTTTGTCGGCAGTTATGCCCGCACCCGCTATTATTCCGACGGCGAGGACTGCCTGGTCATGAAGCTCGCCCTTGATTGACTTTGTCTGGCGCCCGCAATTGCGGGCGGAGGAGTACGTCCATAATTTTAAGCGGCAGATACGTCAGCCTGTTGCGCAAAGGCGCAGGCAGGCAGATACTCTTTTTGCACGGCTATATGTCCAAAAAAGAGAGTTTTTACTATCAGACGGCCTGTTTTTCACGGCTCGGCTTCGAGTGCGTCGCGCCCGATTTTCCCGGCTTCGGCGGCTCGGCCGCGATAGACAGCGCGTGGTCTGTCGGCGACTATGCCGACTGGCTTGCAGACTTTGTGGCGGCGGCGCAATTAAATAACCCGCACATAATCGCACACTCCTTCGGCGCGCGGGTGGCATTCAAAGCGCTGGCGCGCAGCAACTTTGCCGACCGCCTTGTAATTACGGGCGGCGCCGGGCTGGTTAAACCCCGTTCGGCCGCATATATGCGCAAAGTAAGGGCATACCGCGCGGTGAAAAGAATAGCTCCGTCCTTCGCCGAAAGGCACTTCGGCAGCGCCGAATACCGCGCCCTGCCGCCGATAATGCGCGCAAGCTACAAAAAGATTGTCAACGAAGATTTAAGCGGCTGTGCCGCGGGCATAAAGAATAAAACGCTCCTTATCTATGGCAGGGACGACACTGTTACACCGCCTGCCCAGGAGGGGGAAACCTTTTCAAAGTTAATCGCCGACAGCCAATTGAAGATAATGGACGGCGGTCATTTCTGCTTTTGCGAGCATCCCGAAGAGTTTAATTGCGCCGCGCTGGCGTTCCTTAACGGAGGATAAAATGGGAATTTTTATATCGCCGCAAAAAACAGTGGAGTGCGTTGTAATCGCGCTGTTTTTTGCATTCGCAATGTTGCTTTCCTCGGCAAAATTGCTGGGAATACTGCAATCGTGCACCTATTCCAACAAAAAACTGATAACCTGGGCCAGAAAAAAATACAACTTAACGCTGGGCAGGCACCTTCTTCTGGCGCTCTGCTGTGCGCTGGCCTCGGCCGTGCTGGCGCTTGCCTTCTCCTTTGCGGGTGAATGGGCGGCGGTAATCAGCCTTGCAGCCTATCTCATATTCTTTATACTGTTTATTTATGCCGATACCCGCCTGTCCCTGCGCGGCCCGGCAACCCTCACGCCCCGCTTTGCGCGGCTTATGGCGTCCGTCTGGCTGGTAAACGCAATAATTGCCTATGTGCTTGTAACCCTTCTGAATTTCGCCGACTATCTGTGGGGCAACGCGCTGTTTACAGACTTAAAATATGTCTGTCTCGCCATACTGCCCCTGTGCATACTCCTCATCGTCTGTCTTGCAAACGCCCTCATCAAAATTTACGAGGTGCCCCGCAACGCAAAGTATGTAAGGAACGCGCGCGCAAAGCTTACAAAAGTTCATCCCGTAATCGTGGGCATAACTGGCAGTTACGGCAAGACGAGCACAAAGATTATCCTGTCGGCAATGCTCTCGTCAAAGTATAAAGTTCTGGCCACTCCCCGTTCGCACAATACGCCCCTCGGTGTGGCAAAGACCATAAACGAGGCCGCCCTTGAAAATTTCGACGTGTTCATTGCAGAGATGGGCGCCCGCCACGTCGGCGACATAGCCGAACTCTGCGCTCTCTGCCCGCCCGATTATTCAATCATTACGGGCATATGCCCCCAGCACCTCGAAAGTTTCGGTTCGATGGAAAATATAGTAAAGGGCAAGGGCGAGATTTTGGAGAACACAAAAAACGCGGCCGTTATCGCTGCCGACTGCTACGATAATTTCCGGGCTTATCCCTGCAAAAAAATAAAGTGCGACTGCGTCAGCGATGTCAGGTCGGATAGCGAAGGCACCACATTCACGCTCACCTTAGGCGACAACCAAAGGGTGGTGCACACCAAACTTTTAGGCGCCCACTCCGCGCAGAATATCGGCCTGTGCGCCCGTTGCGCATATGAAATGGGTGTTTCGTTCGATGATATATGCGGGGCAATTGCCAATCTCAATTATGTTGAACACCGCCTTCAGCTAATAAAGAGCAACGGCGTCAATATAATAGACGACGGCTACAACTCCAACATCAAGGGTGCGCAGTCTGCGCTCGAAGTGCTCAAAACCTTCGGCGGCAATAAGATTGTAGTAACGCCCGGCCTCGTTGAGCTGGGTATACTCGACCGCGACGAAAACGCCGCCCTGGGCGCAAAGCTCGTCGGGTTCGACAATATAATTCTGGTCGGAGAAACTCTCGTCGGCTATGTAAAGAGCGGCTATCTCGAAGCGGGCGGGGATGAAAGCAAACTTCGCATCGTCCCCACGCTCTATGCCGCAGAAGAGGAGATCAGAGGTATAGTAAAAAAGGGCGACGCCGTACTCTTTTTGAACGACTTGCCCGACATTTACACCTGATTGCGGGCGCAAGCTTAAGATAAATATTATAAAACACCAATGCAGAGTAAAATTTTGCGGAGGTGTTTTTTCTATGTCCAAAAATTTGGCTGCCACCGGCAAAAACATAGCCGTCTTTTTCGGCGGGGTTTCAAGCGAAAACGAAATTTCAATAATCACGGGCACAATGGTGTGCAACGTCCTCAAAAAGGGCGGTCAGACCGTCTGGCCCGTGTATATAACGCAGGAGGGGAGGTGTCTTTGCGGCGGCAATCTTGCCGATATTAAAAATTTTTCCGGCGAAGTCCTGCCCAAGGCGGCGGAGTGTGCGTTCGAAAGGGGCGGGCTGGTCATCCTCTCCAAACGCGGTAAAATCAAGGAACGCGTGCCGGTCTATGCGGCCGTAAACTGTTGTCACGGCGGCTGGGGCGAGGGCGGCGGCATAAGCGGCCTCTGCGCCGCGCTGTCCATACCACTGGCCTCGGCGGGCGTATTCGAAAGCTCATCGCTTCTCGATAAATACCTCACAAAAATTATTATGAAGGGCCTGGCCGTTCCAACTGTCGAATATGAGTATTTAAGGGATATATGCGGGGCAACGCGCATTAAAAACTTTCCCGTCATGGTCAAACCCGTTCATCTCGGGTCCAGCATCGGGGTGGTAAAGGCGGGCAACGCGGAGGAGCTCTATGCCGCGCTTGAAGCCGCCTTTATGCTCGACGACGGCGTCATTGTCGAACGTTACATCGCCGATCGCAGGGAGATAAACTGCGCCGCTTGTTTTGCCGACGGCAAGGTGATTACTTCCCCGTGCGAGGAGGTGTTCGGCGGCGATATTTTAAGCTATGACGACAAGTATTCGGGCAACGGCCGCCGCGCCTTTCCCGCAGAAATCACGCAGGATATGGCCGATAAAATCCGCGGCCTCACCCAAGAGGTCTATTCAAAGCTCAATATGCGCGGAATCGTCCGCTTCGACTTTATTGTGGAGGGCGACAGCGTGTACTTAAGCGAGGTCAACACCGTGCCGGGTTCGCTCTCGCACTATCTTTTAACACAAAATTTTGAGGAATTTTATAAACTTTTGCTCACCCTGATAGAGCAGGCCCGCACAGATTTTACCCAAAGCGCCTCAAAAACGCTCATCAACACGGGCATTATCAACAACTTTGCCTCAAACGCTTGCAAGATTAAGTAAAAGTATAGTAAAATGTTTACATACGAAAATTCAGGAGAAGCGAATGGAAAAGATACGCATGACCACGCCCATAGTCGAAATGGACGGCGACGAGATGACGCGCGTCCTCTGGCGGTGGATCAAGGAACTTTTGATTGAGCCCTATGTAGATCTTAAGACCGAGTACTACGACCTCGGTCTGCCTGAGCGCGACAAAACGGACGACGCCGTAACTGCGGCCTCTGCCGAAGCCACAAAAAAGTGGGGCGTGGCCGTAAAGTGCGCAACAATAACCCCCAACGCACAGAGAGTGGAGGAATACCACCTCAAAAAGATGTGGAAGTCGCCCAACGGTACCATCCGCAGAATTCTGGACGGCACGGTGTTCCGCGCGCCCATTCTTGTAAAGGGCATAACGCCCTATGTGCCCGGCTGGACTAAGCCCATAGTTCTCGCCCGTCACGCCTATGGCGACATCTATAACTCCGTTGAAGCGAGGGTGGAGGACGGCCAGACGGCCTACCTCGTCGTCGAGGATAAAGACGGCAACGCGGTCTCCCGCCAGGCCATTCATTCCTTCGTTGGCGACGGTATAGTACAGGGTGTACACAATCTGGATGCGTCAATCGCCTCCTTTGCGCGCAGCTGTTTCAACTACGCCTTAGAGCATAAAATTCCCGTCTGGTTCGGCGCCAAGGACACCATCTCCAAGACCTACGACCACCGCTTCAAGGACATCTTCAACGAAATTTACGAAAAGGAGTATACCGCAAAGTTTGAAGAGGCGGGCATATATTTCCTCTATACTCTCATAGACGACGTTGTCGCCCGCGTTATGCGCAGTGAGGGCGGTATGCTCTGGGCGTGCAAAAATTACGACGGCGATGTAATGAGCGACATGGTCGCCACGGCTTACGGCTCGCTGGGCATGATGAGCTCTGTTCTCGTCTCGCCCGACGGCAAGTACGAATTCGAAGCCGCCCACGGCACAGTCACCCGGCATTATTACAGGCATTTAAAGGGCGAGGAGACCTCCACAAACTCTGTGGCCACAATCTGGGCGTGGACGGGCGCGCTTGCAAAGCGAGGCGAACTCGACGGCAACCAGCCTTTGGTCGACTTTGCAAAGAAGCTGGAGAAAGCCACAATGGATACGATTGAGTCGGGCTATATGACGGGCGATTTAATCCCTATGTTCCATCGCGAGGGAATAACTCCCGTAAAGCTCAACTCCCGCCAATTCCTCGAAAAGATTGCTGAAAAGTTGTAAAATGGATAGACTCAAAGAAGAAAACTTTGTAAAAAGCTTTATCAAAAAGGATAAACGCGAAAGGTTGCTATACGAGCTGTCATCGCCAAAAAAGAGGGAGCAGGCAATCCAAAAAATTGCGGGCTCAGTAAATGATAAATGCATTGTTTTTTCGGGATCTACAACAGAAAGCCGGCTTAATTCTATGGTTGCCGAAATTATCGGTAAAAATTGTCAATGCTATGTAATATCTGATGGCGAAGACGACGGCAATATTTTGCCTTTTGATGAGGCATTCGCCCATCTCTGTGAATGGGGCGGAGCGTATGTACTTCTGTGCGGCACAACTGTCGCCGTGGTAAAGGAAGAGTATGTTTCAGGGCCGTTTTTTGCAACGGTGCTTAAAAGTTAATAATGATAAAAAAAGAGTGCCTCGGCGCTCTTTTTTTTCGCCCGCGCAGAGCGCGGGCGGCCTGTTTTGCCCAAAATACCGCCCACACAATTTTTTCGCCACAAACCGCTATTTTTTTATTGATATTTGATTATTTATATGATATAATATAAAATGTTGTTGATTAAATAAAGATTTTGCGTCAAAGTCGACGCACAGCATATGATAGGAGGTTGTTATGAAGCAATGTGAGGGCGTTTTGGGCACTGAAGAGCAGGCCGCAAAGCTCAATGCCGTCATCGAGGAATCCAAATCCACTCCCGGCTGCCTTATGCACATACTCCAGGAGGCGCAGGCCATCTACGGCTATCTGCCCCTGCCCGTGCAAAAGACAATTGCCGAGGGATTGAATATCTCCCTCTCGGAGGTCTACGGTGTAGCCACTTTTTACTCGCAGTTTTCATTAAAGCCCAAGGGCAAGTACAAAATTTCAGTCTGCCTCGGCACGGCTTGTTATGTAAAGGGCTCTGATAAAATTTTGCAGGAAGTTGAAAAGGAGCTCGGCATAAAGGTGGGCGAATGTACTGAGGACGGCCTGTTCTCCATAGACAGCTGCCGTTGTGTAGGCGCCTGCGGCCTCGCACCCGTAATGATGATAAACGAGGACGTCCACGGAAGATTGAAGCCCGAAATGGTCAAGGGCATACTCGACAGCTACAGGAGGGAAGAGCAATGACCATCCAGCAGATAGATAAAATCCGCACCTCTAAAAAGGCGCTCATAGACGTAAGGCGCGTCGTCCGCGAACAGGGCGAAAAGCTGGCAAAACAGACGGGATATAGAAAACAGGTTCTCGTCTGCGGCGGCACGGGCTGTACGTCCTCGCACTCGATGAAGGTCATTGAACAGCTTGAAAAGTCACTGAAGGAACTTAAGCTCGACGACGTTCTCGTCGTAAAGACGGGTTGCTTCGGCCTGTGCTCTCTCGGTCCCATAATGATAGTCTATCCCGAAGGCGCCTTCTACGCCCAGATGACCCCCGAACACGCCAAAACCGTGGTCGAAACGCACCTGGTCAAGGGCGGCAAAATAGTCAAGGAGCTCCTGTATCAGGGCACCGTGGCGGAGGACGGCTCTATAATCCCCTTTGCCGAAACGCCCTTCTATAAAAAGCAGATGCGCATAGCTCTCCGCAACTGCGGCGTCATCGCCCCCGAAGATATCGAGGAGGCCATAGCCGCCGGCGACTATGCCGCACTTGAAAAAGTTCTCACTTCCATGACGCCCGACGACGTCATAAACGAAGTCTCCGCATCGGGCCTTCGCGGCCGCGGCGGCGCAGGCTTCCCCACGGGCCGCAAATGGTCGTTTGCCAAGGCCTCTCAGGGCGACATAAAGTATGTCGTCTGCAACGCCGACGAGGGCGATCCCGGCGCATTCATGGATCGTTCCGTTCTTGAGGGCGACCCCCACTGCGTGCTTGAGGCAATGGCGATTGCCGGTTATGCGATAGGCGCTCATCAGGGCTATATATATGTCCGTGCAGAATATCCCGTTGCGGTCGCAAGACTCAATATAGCCATAAACCAGGCGCGCGAATACGGCCTGCTCGGCAAAAACATTCTCGGCCTCGGCTTTGATTTCGACATTGAAATCCGCCTCGGCGCCGGCGCATTCGTCTGCGGCGAGGAGACGGCGCTTCTTACCTCTATCGAAGGTCACCGCGGCGAGCCCCGTCCCCGTCCGCCCTTCCCCGCAGTAAAGGGCCTGTTTGACAAACCTACCATTATAAATAACGTCGAAACCTGGGCCAACATCAATCCCATAATCGTCAACGGCGCGGCGTGGTTTGCGCGCATAGGCACGCGCACTTCCGCGGGCACGAAGGTGTTCGCCCTCGGCGGCAAGATAACCAACGTCGGCCTTGTCGAAGTGCCCATGGGCACAACCTTGCGCGAGATAGTGGAGGAGATAGGCGGCGGCATCCCCAACGGCAAAAAATTCAAGGCGGCCCAGACGGGCGGCCCTTCGGGCGGCTGTATTCCCGCCGAGTGTATAGATACTCCCATAGATTACGACAGCTTGCTCGCCATAGGTTCTATGATGGGTTCGGGCGGCATGATAATTCTGGACGAAAACGACTGCATGGTCGATATCTCCAAATTCTACCTCGAATTCACCGCCGACGAGAGCTGCGGCAAGTGTACGCCCTGCCGCATAGGCACCAAGAGGCTCTTGCAGCTCCTCACAAAGATAACCGAAGGCAAGGGCGAACCCGAAGATCTGGTAAAGATAGAGGAGCTCGCCTCACACATGAAGCAGTCCTCACTGTGCGCCCTCGGCCAGTCGGCGCCCAACCCCATACTTTCAACCCTGCGCTACTTCCGCCAGGAATATGTCGACCACATCGAAAAGAAGCACTGCGACGCGGGCGTATGTAAGGCACTCCTTACTTATTCCATCGACCCCGAAAAGTGCCGCGGCTGTACGCTGTGCGCGCGCAACTGCCCCACGCACGCCATCACAGGCAAGGTGCGCGAGGCTCACGTCATCGACAAAGATATCTGCATAAAATGCGGGCTGTGCCTTGCAAACTGCAAGTTCGGCGCAGTGGTAAGGAATTGAGGTGAATAAAATGGCCAAAGACGTAACTTTAACTATAAACAACATTTCAGTCACCGTTCCCGAAGGAACTACAATACTTGAGGCGGCCCGCAAGGCACATATAGTCATACCCACCCTGTGCTATTTAAAGGATGTCTCCTGCGTCGGCTCCTGCCGTATGTGCGTGGTTGAGGCCACGGGCGCGCGCGGCCTCGTCGCCGCCTGCGTTTACCCTGTAGCCGAAGGTATGGAGGTGCGCACCAATACCGAAAAGTGCCGCGAAAGCAGGAAGATGACACTTGAACTGCTCCTTTCCAAGCACAAAAAGAAGTGCCTCTCCTGCGAACGCAACCACAACTGCGAACTTCAGAAGTTGTCTTTAGGCTACGGCGTGGATGAGGACAGATTCAATGGCGAGGACTTCGTCCTGCCCATAGACGACTCCGCGCCCTACGTCGTGCGCGACAACGACAAGTGCATCAACTGTATGCGCTGTGTGGCGGCCTGCCGCAAACAGCACGTCAACGCCATAGGCCCCATCGGCCGCGGCTTCAACGTGCACATTGGCTCGGCTTTCGATATGCCCCTTGCCGAGTCGGTCTGCGTCGGTTGCGGCCAGTGCATAGTTGCCTGCCCCGTCGGCGCCCTGTCCGAGCGCTCTACCATAGACGAGGTGTGGAAGGCCTTCGCCGACCCCACAAAGAAGGTAGTGTTCTTCACGGCGCCCTCCGTCCGCGCGACGCTGGGCGAGGCCTTCGATATGCCCATAGGCACCAATGTCGAGGGCAAAATGGTGGCCGCAATCCGCCGTCTGGGTCAGTGCGAGGTGTTCAATCTGGACGTCACCGCCGACCTGACGATAATGGAGGAGGCCTCCGAGCTCATAAACAGAATCAAGACGGGCAAGCCCATGCCCATGTTCACCTCCTGCTGTCCCGCATGGGTCAAGTTTGTAGAGCAGAAGTATCCCGAAATGATACCCAACCTCTCCACCTGCAAGTCCCCACAGCAGATGTTCGGCGCCCTCCTCAAGACCTATTGGTGCGAAAAACACCACATAAGGCCCGAAGATCTGTTCACCGTATCCGTCATTCCCTGCACGGCCAAGAAGTATGAGTGCCACCGCGAGGAGATGGAGGGCGAAGTCAATGCCGCAATCACCACGCGCGAACTCGCGCGCATGATCAAGACAGCGGGCATCGAGTTCACCAAACTGCCCGACGAGGAGTTCGATAATCCCTTCTCCATAGCCACAGGCGGCGGCACGATATTCGGTGCGACGGGCGGCGTGATGGAGGCGGCTCTGCGTACTGCCGCGCATATGCTCGACGGCAATTTCGAGGTGCTGGACTTCTTTGCCGTCCGCGGCTCCAACCCCATAAAGGAGGCCACCTACCTCGTTGCAGGCCACACCTTAAAGGTGGCTGTAGCTTCGGGACTTGAAAACGCCGTAACGTTGCTTGAGCAGATCAAGAGCGGCGAAAAGAAGTACGACTTTGTCGAGATAATGGCTTGCCCCGGCGGCTGTGTAAACGGCGGCGGTCAGCCTACTTTGTCCGACAGTGTGCGCAACGCCAGCGATATAAACTTAAAGGAGGCCCGCGCAAAGGTTTTATACCTCTCCGACGGTCACGCCGATATCCGCCGTTCGTCAAGCTCTCCCGTAATGGATATGCTGTACGAGGACTATTTCATCTTCCCCAACAGCCACAAGGCCCACGAGGTTCTGCACACAAATTATAAGGCAAATAAGCGAATATAAAATAATTAATGCAAATGCGTAAATGTTGCAAGTGCCGCGGGCGAACTTTGTTCGCCCGCGGTATTTATTCTTCCTCCCGTTGTCATATTGAGCAGCTCGCCTCAGGCGGGCGTCGTCGGATATATCTTGCTCGTTTACGCGCGGCAACGGGAGAAAAAATGTTTACTAACATCGATTTCAAATGCCGTTAATTTCCTTGACAAATAAAACGTACTATGATAATATATACGCATAGGAGGATTTAAGCATAGTGGACGACAGCCCAAGTAACGTTCCCCGACGTGCGTTAAGCTTAATACTTGATTTTGCTAAACATAACTTTTCTGCGCCAAAGGCAGAGGGGTTGTGTTTTTTGTGTTGTAAAAAAGTAGAAAATAAATAAAATTCCAGGTTTTTTTACTTCCACAATGCGCGCAAAATCAATCGATGCGCGCTGTATGCTAAACTTATCATGGATGCAGGCCAAATAGTCCTGTCACTCGTACTTCAGGTTGTGCTGATATTTTTAAATGCAATCTTCGCCAGTGCAGAAATTGCGGTAATATCGGCCAACGCTACCAAAATGGAAAAGCTCGCCGAGGACGGCAGCAAGCGTGCGAAGCGCATTGTACGCCTCACAAAGAACTCTTCCAAATTTCTTTCAACCATTCAGGTTGCCATAACTCTCGCATCATTGCTCGGTTCGGCATTTGCCGCCGATTCATTCGCGGAACCTTTGACCAATGCAATGATTGGTGCGCCCGGCCCTGAAAATGCAAACTATTATAATGTGGTAAGTACAATAGTGATGATTGTCATCACGCTCATCCTTTCGTACTTCTCCATAGTTTTCGGCGAGCTTGTGCCCAAGCGCATAGCAATGCGCAATGCCGAAAAACTTTCCTTAATCCTTTCGGGCATACTCAACTTCGTCTCATATGCCTTTGCACCCTTCGTCTGGCTCTTAACCGTCTCCGCAAACGGTATCCTGCGTCTCTTCGGCATCAAGCCCGAAGATTCTGGCGAAGAGGTAACCGAGGAGGAGATCAAGCTCATGGCCGAAGCCGGCAGTGAAAAGGGCTCGATAGACGAAAACGAGAACGAATTCATTCAGAACATCTTCGAATTCAAGGAAAACGACGTCGGCGAGGTCTGCACCCACCGTAAGGATGTCGATTTCCTCTTCGAGCGCGACGATCCCTCCGTATGGGAGGAGACAATCAAACAGTCCAGCCATACATACTATCCCGTCTGCGGCAGGGATACGGACGATGTTATAGGCGTCTTAAACACCAAAATTTACTTCCGCTTAAACGATAAATCCAAGGAGAATGTGCGCGCCCAGGCGGTAATGCCCCCCGTGTTCATCTCCGAGACTATGCAGGCCGACGACCTCTTTTACCGCATGAAGACGACGCGCGAATACTTCGCCATCGTCCTCGACGAGTACGGCGGCATAAACGGCATTGTAACGCTGCACGATCTTTTGGAACTCCTCGTCGGCGACCTCAACGAAAAGGGGGAAGCCCCCGAATACGAAATAAAACAGCTCTCCGAGGATACGTGGGAAGTGACGGGTCTTGCACCCTTCGACGAAGTTTGCGAAGCTATGGAGCTCAAACTTCCCGAAGAAGAGGAGGCCGACTTCGAAACTTTTGCAGGCTATGTGTATGAAATGCTGGGCGAAGTCCCCGACGACGGCGAAACCTGCGAGTGTGAGGACGACTATGTAAAGGTGCAGGTGCTCACCGTTGCCGAACACCGCATCGAAAGGATGCTCATCACCAAAAAGCAAAAGTCCGTCGCCGAAGATGAGGAGGAAGAGGACGACAAAAAGTTCCGCCTCTTCAAGAAGGATAAGGACGATGAGGAAGAAAAGGACGAAAAGTCCGACAAAAAGGACGACGCCCCCAAGGAAGTCTCCTACATTCCAACCGACGAGCCTCACGGCGATTAATTTGCGGCAAAATAAGGTTAAAATTTAAAAGCGGCGCGGCGGACTGCATTGCAGTCCGCCGCTTTTCCATTTTATCGATAACAGCAGTGCCGCGGGCGGACAATTTTAATTGTCCGCCCGCGGCTTATTTGTGTATTGAATTAAACTATGTATCACCCGTTTATCTCGTAGGGGTTGTCCTTGCCGGCGCCGAAGAGTGCCAGGCTCTTCAATCCGCAGTCGACCATTGCCGAGGTTGCCTCCTCGGTGAAGAAGGCATAGTGAGAGGTGAATATCACGTTGGGAAACTGCTTTAAGTAGAACACGTCGCGCTTGTTGACTATCCTTGCGCGCAGGTCGATGTGCGCAATTCCTTCCTCCTGCTCGATGGTGTCCAGGCCCGCGCCGCCGATTTTTTCGTTTTCCAGCGCCTCAATCAGCGCGTCGGTATCAATCAGTCCGCCGCGTGCGGTGTTTATTATCAGCACGCCGTCCTTCATTTTGGCAATGGCTTTGGCGTCGATCATATGCCTGTTTGAGGGGGTAAGTGGCACGTGCAGCGAAATTATATCACTCTCTTTATACAGCGTATCCAGGTCGACAAAGGTCGCGCCGTCAACATGGTCTTTGGCATAGGGGTCGTAGGCCAGCACTCTGCACCCGAAGCCCTGAAGGTTGCCTATAACGGCTCTGCCTATCTTGCCCGCGCCTATCACGCCTATGGCCAGGTTTCTCATCTCCCTGCCGCACATTCCGTCCAGCGAAAAGTCGTTCACCAGCGCGCGGCAGACCGAAATTTTTGCCTTCCGGAGCAGCATCAGCATAAGCATAACGGCAAAGTCGGCCACGTTGTAGGGCTCATAGTATGCGTTGCTTACGCGTATTCCGTACTTTTTGCAGGCCTCTAGGTCTATGTGGTTGAATCCCACCGTGCGTGTCGCCAAAAACTTTACGCCAAACTCTGCAAGTTTTCTGATCATCGGCTCGGAGAGGTCGGAAAATCCAAGCGTCGTTATGCCCTCGCAACCCTTTACCCATTCAACGTTTTGCGCCGACATATTGTCGGGGTAAAGGTCAACTTCCAGGCCGTAATCCTTGGCCCTTTCAAAATCTTTAAGTTCGTAATCTTTTACTTCAAATGCTGCAATTCTCATATGCATACAATACCACTTATGCATAATTTTGTCAACTGTCCCCGCCCGCCTCAGCTTATTTATTTTTGTGCGCTTACGCCCCTCTAAATGCATTGCAAATATCGCACGCTTTTGGTATAATGATAAGGTATGAACTTAGTCTTTTTCGATATTGAATGCGCAAGCGTGCACAAGACCATTGCAAAAATTTGCGCGTTCGGTTACGTCGTCTGCGACGAACAATTCAATATCATCAAAAAGGAGGACATCCTCATCAACCCCAAGGGCGGATTCCACCTCACCGACAGGCGGGGGGAGAAGGGCCTTGAGCTTCCCTACGACTATGCAGAATTCAAAAAGCACCCGCCCTTCCCCGCGGTGTATTCCTTTATCAAGGAACTGCTGGAGGATAAGAACAACCTCGTATTCGGCCACGCCATTTTAAACGACGTAAAGTATCTCGATTTGGAGACCCGCCGTTTCCACCTTCCGTCCTTCAACTTCCGCTTTCTGGACAGTCAGATAATGTATATGACCCACGTAAACGACTTCTCGCGGCAGTTCGGCCTGGAGTACATAACCGAAAATTTAAATGTCGTGTTCACTCCCCACCGCGCGGCGGACGACGCCTACGCCACGATGAAGATAGTTGAAGAGCTCTGCCGCATACGCGGCGTCGGCCCCCTCGATTTGGCCGCCGACCTCGGCATAAAGCTAGGCAAGATACGCGACCACAATATAGTCAAGCCCACATCGTCGGCCTTCGAAAAGCACGTCAAAGACCGCGAGGCCGCGCGCGAAATGCGCAGCCGCAACCGCACCAAATTTTATATATACTTAAGCCGCCGCAAGCGCAAAAAGGGCGGCAGACTGTACGGCGAGGTGTTTACATTCTCGCGCAACCTGGAGGACGACGTGGACCAGTCCATTCCCCTCGTCGGCGCCATATACGAGGAGGGCGGCGTGTATTCTCAGAAGCTCAACGACTGCACAATATATGTCTGCGACGATGACGACGGCACCGTCCGCACCAAAAACGCCCGCCAGTTGGGCGATATGCGCATAATTACGCCCGCAGAACTGAAGGAGATGTTCAATTGATGCCCCTTCCCCAAGCCTTTACAGAGCGTATGAAGGCCGACCTCGGCGACGAGGCACAGGCCTTTTTCTCTTCATATGATCAGCCCGCTGCAAAGGGCATACGCGTAAATACGCTCAAACTTTCGGTTGAACAGTTCAAAACGCTCTCACCCTTTGCGCTCACCCCAGTGCCGTGGGAGGAGTGCGGATTCTACGTCGACGAAAAGCCCGGCAAGACCGTATATCACGCCGCAGGCGCTTACTATGTGCAGGAGCCCTCGGCCATGTGTGCCGCGCCCCTTTTGGCCGTCTGTCCTGGCGACACCGTCCTCGACCTCTGTTCGGCTCCGGGCGGCAAGGGCACCCAGCTCGCGCAGGCAATGAAGGGGGAGGGGGTAATCGTCCTCAACGAAATCAACTTTTCGCGCGCAAAAATACTCTCGTCCAACGTCGAGCGGCTGGGCGTTGAAAATGCGATAGTCACCTGCGCTCCTCCTGCAAAGCTGGCGCAAAACTGCGCGGGTTTGTTCGATAAAATTCTCGTCGACGCTCCCTGTTCGGGTGAGGGAATGTTCAAAAAGGAGCCCAACGCCATAGACGAGTGGAGCCCGGGCAACGTTGAAATGTGCGCACAGCGCCAGGCAGAAATTTTAGACTGCGCCGCGCAATTGCTGGCGCCGGGCGGCCTCATGGTCTATTCCACCTGCACCTTTGCAAGTGCGGAGGACGAGGAGCAGACAGCAGCATTCCTCAACAGGCACACAAATTTTGAACTGATAGAGGAGCACAAGCTCTATCCCCACAGGGTGCGCGGTGAGGGACACTATGCCGCTCTGCTCAAAAAGAACGGCGGCGAAGGCGGCCGGGCAAAATGTATGAAGCTTCGTGCCGATCGTCAGGCGGCCGCACTTTTTGCCGACTTCAGCTCGCGCTGTTTGCACCGCGACTTTAAAAATCTGCACTCGGTTGAAAACAGGCTGTACAGCCTGCCCGACGGCGCCTTCGACTGCGGCGTCCAGACCCTCCGCGCAGGCATCTGCCTCGGCGAGGTAATAAGGGGCCGGTTCGAGCCCTCGCACTCTCTGGCAATGTGTCTGAAGGAGGGAGAGGCGCACTTCATTCCCCTCGATGAAGCCGCCGCCCTCAAATACCTTTCGGGCAACACGTTTGAGTGCGATGCCGACATAAACGGCTGGGCCGTCGCCTCATATATGGGCCTCCCGCTGGGCTGGGTAAAGGTCTCCGGCGGCGTCGCCAAAAACCACCTTCCTAAGGGCGTGCGCATTTAACAGAACAAATATTTTTAATAACAGGGCGGGCCGCAACGCTTAAAGCGTTGCGGCCCGCCCTCATTTAATAAGTACATAGTACAAATAAAGGCGGCGCGCAAAGTTTTGCGCGCCGCCCTTTTCACCGCTTACCGCGGCTTATATTTAGTTGTTTTCCTCAGAACCGCCATCGGGCTTGTTGTCGCCTTCGGTGCTTTCCGAGGTGGTTTCAACCTCATCTGAAGTGTTTTCAACTTCTTCCGTAGTGGTTTCACCCTCTTGTGCAGGTACTGTGCTTTCTCCGTCATCAACGGGAACTTCTGCGGGAGCCTCACCCTCGGCAGCGTTGTTCTCATCGCCGTTTATGGGTGTTTCGCCGTGCTCCTTTACATACGTTCTCACATAGCGCCTGTTCTTCTTATAATTGTAGGTGTTTTTGCCCACCTTGGTCTTTACCCTTACCCTCTTGCGCACGTCTCTGAATATGAGCACTGCAATGGCAATCAGGATGGCTACAACCATTATTATCGAGGAGGCCAACAGCCATACGTTGGTTGCGTCGGCGGGGGTGGTCTCTTCCTCATCCTCAGGAGTGTCCGGTGTGGATGTTATCGAGATATCCTTGTCGAGCGTCGAGTAATCTATGAACATATTGAGCATGGGTGAACCGTTGGTGTCCGTGCCCTCTGCATTCATAGTGTCGTTTACTTTCAGTACTGCAAGCTCTTCGGAGTACTCGCCGTAGGAGTAGTTATAGCCCGTCTCGCCCTCTTCGGCCGTATCCTCGTTGAAGGGGATGTACGCCGTCGAATCGTACAGCGTGTAGGTGTAATACTGCGCCTCATAGTCATACAGCGATATTTTATCGCCGAGCGACTCGTAGTATGCAATGTTCTCTTCGTTCGAATCGAATACTATGTCGGGGTTTTCAGCGCGCAGGGCATTTCTGTATGCCTCTATTATCTCACTCGAATAGTGCGAGAGGAGGGAGGTGTAGGTGTCCTCGTCCAGGCTTACGGCGCTGTAGTCAAACAGCACATAGCTGCCCTCGTCCACACCATCGGTATAAGCGCTGTCGCGCGTGCCGCTCCAGAGCTCAAGCCTGTAGTTTTTGTCCTCGCTGCCCGTGCGGATAAAGAAGTTAACCGTTATCCACTTATTGGCAAGCGGGCTGTTTTCCTCCCTCGCGTCAATGGTGAAGGAGTAGGGCGTGCTCTCATGAGCCTCATATCTGGGTTCGGCAACTGTTATGTCGAATGTCTTAACCTGTTTGCTCTCATCGGGTTCGCCGTCAACAAAGTAGCTATAAACGGCGCCGCCGTCAATGCCTGAAACATAGCGGTAAACTCTTTCGCCGGCAGATGTAACCAGGTTGTGAGCGGCATAAGTTGTAAGATTTGCGTCTGCATAATATGTCTCGCCTTCTACAAGATTATCGAAGGAGACAAGCCCATCCTCTGTGTAGTAATCTGCGTGTTCGTCGTAGTACTCTCTTTCAAGATTGTACAGGTTGGCGTACAGGTTGCCGTTTTCGTCCTCATACAGGCCGTCGCTGCGCAGCGTGTAGGCAATGTTTTTAAGCAGGTCGTCCCTTGAAGCGTCCTCTGCGGGCTCTCCCTTGAGCACGTTTCCGTCGTTGTCGTACCAGAAGGTGTAGCGGGGAGTGCCGAATGTCAGGGGATTCCTGCTGTCGGGGTCTACAAGGTACACGGTGGCAATCGCGCCCTGCGAAACCTTTACCCTAACGCTCACTGCGGTGTAGCTGTCAGCGCTCACCGTTGAGGAGTTGCCTATATAGCCGTAGTTGTTGACCTGCGTCTCGGCAAACGTTCTAACGGTATTTACAATCAACAGGGGCTGGGTGGAGGTAGCGCCTACCGCCGTGTTCCAGTCGGCCGCCTCGCCGAACAGCGCCTCAAGCGCGCTGTTGGAGCCAAGTTCGGTCAGCAGCTGGCTGTAGGTCTCCTTATAGGTCTCAAAGTAATCCTTATTGATAAGGCCTGCGTATTCGTAGCCGTTGGGGCTGTGGTAGTCCCTGTTGGTCTCGTCAATCTCAACCGAGCCGCTCTGCACCATCGCGCTTCCGCCGTTCACGCCGTTATAGCTCGAAGGGCGGGCCATCTCGGTTTCAATGTCGTTGAAGTTGCCGAATGTATCGTCGAATGTATTCTCAGTGGAGGACTCTTCGGATATGGTTATGGTTGCGGCCCTCGTGTCCGTATCGGCATAGCCGTAGGCCGTCTCATCGACGGTCAGCACGGACATATTGGTCACTGCCACCCAGCCGGGATAGTAGCTGGAGGAGGTGGTGTCCTTTATAGTGGTGGGGCCGTAGTTTACAACAATTTCAAACTGCTGGTCTTCATCGGTGCTCTCAAGCGTGTTGGATACAAGCACATAGCACTGAACCCAGTCTTTGTATACGTTCTCTTCATCGTTGATGGTCACCGCGTCCACCGTCGTGGAATCGACTTCCATCGAGCCTGAGTTGCTCGTCTTGCCGACCTGCCTTACGGATATGGATACGGTCGTCTTTTCGTTGAGCTCGCTCGTCTTTACCCAGAAGGATACAATCTTGTATTCGCCGCCGGCAATGGTGAACGACGGGTCGGAGATTACGCTCTCATACGCCGCGCCCCTCACGCTCAGCATAAGCAGGGTGCTCACGCCGTCAGGCGCGCCGGGCAGACCTGCCGCCGTCTTCAGCGCCTCGTTCAGGTCGTCCTCGTATGCTCCGCCGATTTCGCTCGTCCAGGAATCGGAAGAGGTTACTGTCAGGTTTGCCAGAATATCATCGCTTATATTTACGGCCTTGTTGCCGGTCAGGTCGCGGGGAACATATGTGTCACCGTCGGGGCTGTTTAAGGTGATGTCACCCAATGTGGGCACTTCGTTTTTGCTGACAACATAGTTGTCGTCGTCAACGGTAAGTCCGGCCGAAAGATTGTTGCTGTCAAAAACAATGCCGGTTGCATCCTCTTTAGCAGTCGTCAGGTCGAGGTGATAGTCATAATTTTCGCTGTAATGGGTTATGGTAGTTGCGTTGCCGTCCGAGCCCTGGTTGATGAGCTCCTCATCCACGCGGTAAACCTTGTCCTCGCCCTCGTCTAAAAGGCCGCAGGTTGTTTCAGATACAATCTGGTCAAACGTCGTGCCGTCGGTGTATTCTGCCTCAGCCGCTTCAACCATCGCATCGACGCTGAGATACTTTTCATACTCTATGTCGTCAAAGAAGGCATAACCTTCAAGCGTGTAAACGCTCGCCTCTCCCAGGCCTACGGTCAGGGTGATGGTCGTCTCGGCGTAGTTGCAGGCGCTCACATATACGGTGTACTGTACCCAGCCGTTGTTGCCCAGCTTCCATTCGCCCGTGGTTTCGTCGTATTGGTTGAGCCTCTCGGTGTTTATGTTTTCAATTCTGAACGAATCGAGCGCTGTGCCGCCGACGGTCTGCGCAACCTCGATGTACGCGCCGCGCTGGTCTAAAACCTCGGTGCGGGTGTTCGTGTTGCCGCCGTAATACAGATCGCTCGTCTTTACCCAAACCGAAAGTTTTGCCGCAGTGTTGGCCTCAAGGGTGAGTGTGGTGGATGAGGAGAAGTAGGTCTGCGTGCCCTGCAAGTCGTCGTCCACCCAGTTGTGGATCATCAGAACGTTGGTCTCGAGCTTGCTTTCGGCCTCCATTGCGGAGTCGGTGTAGTAGTTTCCGTCCTCATCCTCGTAGTAGGTCACCACGTTGCCCTGGGCGTCGTACAGTGTTTCGCCGTCGTCGCCTATGCGGTATTCGTGCGTGTAGGGGTTGTCTATATACTCGGCTTCGCTGTCGAAGATATAGTCGTCGGTGACGTCGTCATCGTCGTCGTCCTCATTCTCGGTTATGGCCGAGGAGGGATCTCTCAGGGGCAGATCGAAGGGGGTTCCGCCATAGTCGATGTAATCTTCGTCGTCCTCGTCGAGGGCGTCGTTGTCCCACATCGCCTGGGGAAGTTCGGGGTCGGTCAGTCTGTTCCAGGCTGTGGCCGTTGTGCCGATTATGCCCGAAGCGGAGCCTGACTCCGTCGCGCTGCTGCCCGTGCCGCTTGACCAGCTGTCGGGCGTGCCCAAAATATAAGTGCCGTCATTGTCCTCGAAAAATTCAAAGTTGCCGTTTTTAAGCGTCTGCTCGTCCACGCGGGTAGAGGCGTTCTGATCTTCCTCCTCTGTGGTCGTCGTGTCAGCGCATGCGCTTGCAAACATGGCAAACGAAGCCGCTATTGCCACTAAGCCGCACACGGCCGATCTGTACTTTGCATTTCTCTTTTTAAATTTTTTGCTCATATCTGTTTCCTTAAAAATAGTTGCAAAATTTTAACATCGCGCGTCGGTTGCGGCAATTATCGTCCGCAGTCCGACCGTACCATTACATTTTAATATAAATCGACCTTTTAAGCAACTATTTCTGAGTGAAAATCAAGCAAAAATTAAAATAATACTCTAATATTTGCGCAAACTTATTGCATATGAACAAGCATAGCGTGGCGGCAAATGTCAAAGAGCGCTTATTGAGCGGTTCGCTCATAGGCATAATAAACGGACTGTTCGGCGGAGGCGGGGGGATGATAGCCGTTCCCGTGCTCACGGAGCTGTTAGGTTATCCCCAAAAGGAGGCCCACGCCACGGCCATCGCCGTAATTGCGCCCGTGTGCGCGGTCAGCGCGGTGTCGTATATAATCGGCGGGTATGCATACCTCTCAGTAATAATCCCCGCAGCACTCGGCAATGTTGCCGGCGGAGTGCTCGGCGCCAGGCTTTTGGGCAAGCTGCCCCAGATCGTCGTGCAACTGTGCTTTGTGGTCGTAATGCTCGCGGCGGGCATAAGGATGATGATATGATATGGCCTTTTTAATTTATCTGGCTGCAGGCTTTTTGTCTGGCCTTGTCGGCGGCATGGGAATGGGCGGGGGAACAATTATGATCCCCGCCCTCACGGTGCTTTGCGGCGTCGGCCAGCACGTCGCACAGGTCACAAACCTCATATCCTTTCTGCCTATGTCGGCCTTTTCGCTTGCCGTCCACAAAAAGCAGGGCCTCATCCGCACCCGGGGCCTGCTCTGGCTGATATTGCCCGCCGTCATAACTTCCGTGCTCGGCGGACTTATCGCGCTCATACTCCCGTCCGATATCCTTCGCCGCCTATTCGGCGCATTCCTGGTAGTTCTGGCGGTGCGCGGCGCTCTTTCGCTCATTCGTCCGAACGGCGGATGAGCGAAAGTGAATAGAGAATAACCTCACCTTCTCCTGAACAACTTCTTTACGGGCTCGATGCTCACCATTCCCAGTCCCCAAAAGGCCGTAAGGGTAAACGCCGTTACGGCGCCGCCGCAGATAATCACTTTTAAAACGGGCGTCAGTTCAGCTGTCAGTCTGCGCAAAAGCAGTCCGAACAGACTGCCGAACACGCATATCGCCGCGCTCGCCGCCAGGTGCTTAAAATACGCCGCGTCGGGGCATTTCTTTCTCAGCAGGTGCAAATTGAGCGCCGCCGTTATCACATAGCTGCCCGCCAGCCCTATCATATAAGAATATATGCCCGCAATCGGCGTCAGGGCAAATATGCATACAAGCATAAACAGCGCGCCGATGAAGAAGTAGATCAACGTTTTGACTTCGCAGTTCATAGAGTTGAGCGCCGTCGTCGTTATCATCGAAATGCACAGCGGCAATAGCATAAATGCAAACTTTGTTATAACTTCGCCGCTGAACGCGTTGCCGAACAGCATTATGCCTATGTCCCCGCCCAGCGTGAAAAGTGCGGGTATCAGCAGGGCGGCTATGAACACGGCGGCCTTGATTGTCTTTTCAATGTCTCTCTTAAGTCTGTCCCCGCGCCCGGCGTAGTAATGCTCGCTCATCTCCGGTGCTACGACCACTGCAATCGAACCTATCAGCGAGTTTGGTATCATCAGCACAGGCAGGCTCATGCCCGTCACCGCGCCGTACAGGGCCAGCGCCTCGGAGCTGTCGTATCCGCACGCGCCTATAAGCAGGGCGGGCAGGAAGGTAGCCACTACCGAATTCAGCAGTGAGGTGGAGGTGCGCATTGCCGTTATGGGCATGGCCGAGGCGAGCAGGGGTCTCAGCTGGCTCTTGGGGTTTACAAATTTTCCGCCGTGCATCAGGTACCAGCCTACCGAAACCAAAAATGAAAATATGTACGATATCAGCGCTGCCGCGGTTGCGCGGTACGCCCCGTCCGTCGGCGACGTTGCCGAAAACACCAGAACCGTGCCCAGTATTACCATCACGCTGTCCTCGGCCAGTTCTATGAGTGAGTAGGGCATAAACTGTTTGTTGCCCCAGAAAGTTCCCCTCATCACGGCGTATACTGAGGTGAGTATGAGCCCGGGCAACAGCAGAATAAAGATGTTCAGGCTCTCTTTGTCGGGGAACAGAAAGGCCAGGAGGTTTCGCCCGAAAAATATTATTATCGCCGCGGGAACGGTGAACATCAGCGTGCTCACCACGCCCGCCGTCACCACGGCGTGCTTGCCCGCCGCCGAACCTGTAGCGCTCTGCTTGGCTATCATGCGAGAAACGGTCACGGGTATCCCGCTCGACGCCGCCGTCAGAAAGACCGAAAATACCGAAAGGCATATCTGGTAAATACCTATGCCCTCGGCTCCTATGAGGCGCGAAAGTATTATTCTGTACGCAAACGACAGCGTCTTTTCTATCGTCGAAAATACTGTCACCTGCGCCGCCGACTTGTAAACATTGCTTGCCATTACGCTCTATTTTACAATTTTTTTTGTCGGAATATGTTAACAAAAGTACAAGTTTGCCGCATATGTTATATAAATGTCACAACTTGTATGCGACCGCCCGCGCTTCGTGCGCATATCGGGCGGCAATGCGCGCCTTGCCGAAAAGCTGTTCGGCTGTCCCATGCCCTTTGGCCTGGACGGTCAGATAAATGTGGTAACGCCCGCGCCCTGCCGGGTGTGCACGGCGGGGCCGTTTGACGACTTTGAAAGTATAGCCGCAAAGACAGGCAGGGAGGGGGCAAAGCTCGCCGCCTTCAACGGCGGCGTCGTATACCCCTGCCGCAGGATATACCTGTATGACGCGTCGGAGGCTTCGCAGTGAAATGCGCGGGCATTGCCCGCGCGTGAAATTCCGCTTGCGCGGAGTGAAATACCACCTCAACCTCTCATTTTAATTGGTCATATCAAAGGTGGTGTGAAATGCAACCTTTCAGGTTGCGTTGAGGTGAGTATCTTTGCGGCATAGCCGCATAATTTATACCATAACGCACAGCGCAGCTGTGTATTTCACAAACGCGAAGCGTTTATTTCACACGCAGAAGGCGTATTTCACGCAGAGCGCCGCTCTGCATTTTCACCAGAATGTCTGCCGCCTCTAACCCCTAACCCCTAATCCCTGCATAATAACACATTCCCGTAAACTTTCATAAAATATATTAACCCAACCAACAAATTTTTACGGAGGTAAAAAATGTCATTTTTTTCCAATTTTCAGTCGTCGCAGTGTCCGGGCACGATATCGGGCAATGCGTTGAACGGATTGTGCGAAAAGGTCTGCATACAGGCACAGAAAATTTTTGACGCATGCATCAAGCAGATTCAGATCGAAAATTATACTCTCACCCTCACAGATCTCACACCCGCCAATCCTACATATCCTTTAACTTTTGTCAGCGCCCGTTCCACAACGTCGGCAGGCACAATAACTTCCCTCTCGGTAGACCGCCTTGCAGATAAGCCGGGCTGTGCCCGCGTTCAGGCAACTATCTCCATTCCCGTAGAAGTCGCTTACACCGACGCGACCGGAGCGGAGGGGGTGGCACAGGCCACAATCTCCGTCTCTGAAGACGTCCTTCTGTTCGTCCCCGCGCCGTCCATTATGCCCTACAGGGTCACGGCCGAAGCCTCTGCGGTGTGCGCCGAAGGCACCTTCAATTCCGACAGCGGAACCTTCACGGTCAATGCCTGCATAACTGTAATTTTAAAGATCTCAACCGACGTGCAGATACTTCTGCCCTCTTACGGCTATTGCGCCATTCCGCCCGCTCAGGACTACTCACAGGAGGTGTGCGCAGGCTTTTTCGAACTGCCTTTGTACCCCCAGGCAAAGTCCTGCAACAAATGTAAATAATGATAGTGCACAGTGCGGCGCAACCTGCGGTTGCGCCGCATTTCAGCCTGTTTCAGTGTTATTTATAGTACTATGTCACACATAATTGCCCAAATAATAAACATAATTTAATATTTTGTCTATTATTTTTTTGACTAATGAAAAACACTTTCAAAGTTCAAAAAAGTGTGTTACAATGTAAATATGAAAATTTTCGCCATAAGCGATCTGCATCTTTCGGGCCTTGCGGACAAGCCGATGAACATTTTCGGCAGCAACTGGGAGGGGCATTTCGACAAGATAAAATCCGACTGGCTCTCTAAAGTCGGGGCTGAGGATGTCGTGCTCATCTGCGGCGACATCAGTTGGGGCACCACGCTTGAGGAGGGTCTGTACGATATAAATTCCTTAAAGACTCTTCCCGGCAAAAAGGTGTTTATCCGCGGCAATCACGACTACTGGTGGAACGGCATAACCAAGCTCCGCCGCGCCGCGCCTGACGATACGTTTTATTTTCTCCAGAACGACTGCGTAAAGTTTGATAACGTCATCATCTGCGGCTCGCGCGGCTGGACTTGCCCCGGAAGTCCCGACTACACCGAACACGACGAAAAGCTGTACCTGCGCGAGGCCGAGCGCTTTAAACTGTGTTTCAAAGAGGTGGAAAAAATCAGGGAGGAGGGCGATGTGCTCATTGCGCTCATACACTACCCGCCCATGGGGCTCAAGCTTCAGCCCACGCTGTTCACACAGCTGTTCGAAGAGAACGGCGTAAACAAAGCGGTGTTCGGTCATCTTCACGGCGATGTGTATTTTCCCTTCAGGCACGTTAAAAACGGAGTGGAGTACATTCTCACCTCGTGTGATAAGGTCGGCTTTACTTTGCAAAGAATTTTATAAAAATTTTGCTTTTTCCCTTTACATTTCACCCTTTTAATGGTATACTCTTTTAAAATATCTATGTAACCGGCGGGAATGAAATTGGCTATTTCCAGAGCACAAAGGAATAATATTGTTGACTGACGCAAAGCGGACTTAATTATCTCTTTTATTATGTGGTAATTATTTCCGCTTTTTTTATGCGTTTCGGCGCGATATGCACTTCGCATTACGGCGTCGCGCTGTGGCAACCTTCAGTCAAATACGTCTGTATATGCCCTTCAGGTTTTCCTCGCGCTTCTTGTCCTGCTCAACTTCGAAAAATTTAAATTTAAGGATAAACAACAATGCTCAAATCAAAAGATCTGCTGGGGCTTCGCGATATCACCCCGCAGGAGATTACGGAGATTTTAGACCTGGCCGCCTCGTACAAACAGCAGGTTAAGTCGGGTCACAAAAAGTTTTCAGACCTTTCGGGTAAGACTTTAGTCACGCTTTTCTATGAAAACAGCACGCGCACCCGCACGTCGTTCGAGCTAGCGGGCAAGTATTTAGGCGCTCACGAGGTCAACATCTCGGCCTCGTCCAGCTCCGTGCAGAAGGGTGAAACGCTTATCGACACGGGCAAAACGCTCGACGCATTGCAGACCGACTTCATCGCCATCCGCCATCCCATGGCGGGCGCGCCCCATCTGCTTGCAAAAACGGTAAAGGCCTCCGTCCTCAACGGCGGCGACGGCATGAACGAGCACCCCACCCAGGCCCTCCTGGATATGCTCACCATGCGCGAAACCTTCGGCTCGCTCACAGTCCTCAAGGTCGCCATTCTCGGCGATATCAAGCACAGCCGCGTGGCCAAGTCCAACCTCTTCGGCCTGACCAAGATGGGCGCCCAGGTTTGGGTATACGCCCCCAAAACGCTCATACCTTCGGGCTTCGATAAACTGGGCGCGCACATTGCCAAGTCGCGCGAGGAGGCCATCGACAGCGCAAACGTAGTCATGGGCCTGCGAATCCAGCTCGAACGCCAGTCCGGCGGGCTGTTCCCTTCGCTTTCGGAGTACTCGCAGTTCTACGGCGTAAAGGACAGTATGTTAAAACTCGCCTCGCCCAACGCCATAGTCATGCACCCCGGCCCCGTCAACCGCGGCATAGAGCTCACGCCCACCTTAATAGACGGCGACCAGAGCAGGATTGAAGATCAGGTTACGTCGGGTCTGTGCGTGCGCATGGCCGCGCTTAAACTTTTAATGCAGTACAGGGAGAGCAACAACCTATGAAAACGCTAATAAGAAACGGCAGCGTGGTCTTAAAGGACAGCGTCAAAAAGGCCGACATTCTCATCGAAGATGACAGGATAATTGCAATCGGCGGCAACATTTCGGTTGCCGACAATATAATAGATGCCACAGGCAAGACGGTCATTCCGGGCATAATAGATATGCACGTGCATCTCCGCGAGCCCGGCTTCGAGGGCAAGGAGGACATTGCCTCCGGTTCCCTCGCCGCGGTGGCGGGGGGCGTGACGCAGGTCTGCTGTATGCCAAACACCAACCCCGTGTGCGACAACGCCGTTGTCGTCAACTACATCATAAACAGGGCGAAGGAGGTTGACCTCTGCAAAGTCCGTCCCATCGGCGCCATAACGCGCGGCGAGGCAGGTGAAAGCCTTGCCGACATAGGCAAAATGGCCAAGGCGGGCGCCGTTGCTCTCTCTGACGACGGCAAGTCGGTAATGAACTCCAACATAATGCGCCTTGCAATGGAGTACGCCTCCGACTTCAACTTAAAGTGTCTGTGCCACTGCGAGGATACAACGCTTGTCGACGGCGGCGTGGTAAACGAGGGCTACAACTCCACGGTAAGCGGCCTCAAGGGCCAGCTTCGCGCCGTAGAGGACATTATGATCTCCCGCGATATCTGCCTGGCGCAGAGCCTCGACCTTCCCGTTCACATCTGCCATGTGTCCACCTGGTCGGGCGTGGAGATAATCCGCTCGGCAAAGAAAAACGGCGTAAAAGTTACGGCGGAAACCTGCCCGCACTACTTTATCTTAACCGATGATATAATTACGGATTTCGACACATATACAAAAGTAAGCCCGCCCGTAAGGGAGGAGCGCGACCGCCAGGCCATAATCGAGGGCTTGAAGGACGGCACGCTCGACTGCATAGTCACCGACCACGCGCCCCACTCAAAGAAGGATAAAGAGGTGGAATACAACCTCGCCGCCTTCGGTATGAGCGGAATTGAGACGAGCTTTGCGCTCAGCTACACCTATCTTGTAAAGAGCGGCATAATGACTCTTCCCCAATTAATGGGCAAGATGAGCTACAATCCCGCGCATGTCCTCGGCCTTGAGGGCGGGGAGATCAGGGTGGGCGGCGTTGCCGATCTGGCCATAGTCGACCTCGACGCTAGTTACGAAATAGACGGCAACAAGTTCTACTCCAAGGGCAAAAACACGCCCTTCAACGGTTACAAGGTCTACGGCAGAGTAGAAAAGACGCTTGTCGACGGCAAAGTCAAATTCGATTTAAGCAAAATGCAGTAAATATTTTGCTCCGCAGTATTCCCTTTGTCATTTCGACCGTAGCGGAGAAATCTCGTCGCATAGCGACGGACAAAGGGAATAATCGCCATCCCTAACCCCTAAAACATTAAATAAATATAATAAATACAAGGGTATTATTATGATAAAGGGTATTATTATGATAGATAAACTTATTGAAAGGATAGTTGAATTACAAAACCCCACCTGTGTGGGACTGGACACCGACTTTTCGTATCTCCCCGAAGAGCTGAGGGAGGGTATAGCCACATTCGAGGGCGTCGCCGAGGGCCTCATCGAGTTCAATATGAACATCATCGATAAGGTCTGCGACATCGTTCCCGCCGTAAAAGTTCAGGTGGCCTACTACGAACAATACGGCTACGAGGGTCTGCGCGCCTTCGACTACACCGTCAACTACGCCACGGGCAGGGGAATGTATGTAATTGCCGACTGCAAGCGCAACGACATCGGCTCCACGGCTTCCTGCTATTCCAAGGCCTACCTTGGCAAGACGGACATCAACGGCAAAAAGATTAAGGCCTTCCCTGCCGATATGCTCACCGTAAACGGCTACCTCGGCACCGACGGCATCGCACCCTTTGTAGAGGACTGCAAAAAGAACAACAAGGGCATCTTCGTCCTCGTCAAGACCTCCAACCCCTCGTCGGGCGAGCTTCAGAACTTAAAGCTCGAAAACGGCAGGTACATCTACGAACAGATGGGTCAGCTTGTCGAAGAGTGGGGCAAGGATACGATTGGCAAGTACGGCTATTCCGATGTCGGCGCGGTCGTGGGTGCAACCCATCCGGAGGAGGCGGCTAACCTTCGTTCACAGCTCAAAAACACCTTCTTCTTAATCCCCGGCTACGGCGCGCAGGGCGGCAATGCACAGATGCTCAAGTGTTGCTTTGACGAGCGCGGCCTGGGCGGCATAGTCAACAATTCGCGCGGAATAATCTGCGCATACAAAAAGCCTCAGTACAGCGGCATGACTTATGCCGAGGCGGCCCGCGCGGCCTGCATAGATATGCAGCAGGATCTTGCCTCTGCAATAGGTAAAATGGGCAGATGAAAGAACTCGTTTCAATTGTAAAGAACAATAAACAGCTTGCCCGCGGCATCTATGCCATGACTGTCACCCTCCCCGAAGAGGTGCCCGTCAGGGGCGGCCAGTTTTTAAATATCTCCACGGGCAACCCCGCCCACCTTTTAAAGCGCCCCTTCGGCATAATGAGGAAGGAGGGGTGCGATGTCACATTCTGCTATCAGCTAAAGGGCGAGGGCACAGTTTGTCTCTCCAACGCCAAGGCCGGCGATAAGCTTGCGGTAACCCTTCCCCTAGGCAACGGCTTTGATATCCCCCAAAGCGCGCAAAAGGTCGCGGTAGTCGGCGGCGGTGTGGGCATCTTCCCTCTTCTGTCCGTCATCGAAAGCGTTAAGGGCAAGCAATACTATTCCTACATAGGTTTCCGCGGCGCCGAATACGCCTGCCTTACTGATGATTTCAAGGCGGCCAGCAAAAAGCTGACAATCGTCACGGACGACGGCTCCATAGGTGCAAAGACAAACGCCGTCTCGGCATTTTTGTGCGAGTACGAAGAGGTAAAGCCCGACCTCATAATCTCCTGCGGCCCGCCCGTAATGCTCCGCGCGCTAAAGGCGCAGTTGAAGGAGAGGGGCATTTCAACTCCCTGCCTTGTCTCCCTGGAGGAGCGTATGGGATGCGGCATAGGCGCCTGCCTCGTCTGCGTGTGCGGTAAGAGTGACGGCACCAATGCCCGCGTCTGCAAGGACGGCCCCGTATTTGATATCAATGAGGTCGAAATTTGATTGATGAAATTATTGCTTTGAAAAGTAAAGCAAGAATTACTTTAATGTTTATATTAATGCCTATAGTTGTGGCATTTTTAGTTGCATGGGCAGTGATGCTTATAATTCTTAGTCTTGATCAACAGCTCGCTGAACAGCTCGGCACTCCGCCGCTTTGGGTCACCATTTTATATTTTGCTTTTGGCTTTTTTATTCTCGCTTTGGGTATAATTTTTATGATTGGGTATTTTCGTTTGCCAAAAGTTCTTATTTACAGGAGTGGGGACCAAATCAACTTTTGCGGAAAATTTTATAAAATAAGCGATATAGATAAAATTGACTTCAAAGAAGTCTATTATGCCGCTATTCCATTGAGCACAATAAAGATTATTTTAAAGGACGGTACGGTTCTCAAAAACAAATATATTGCCGATACGTTTGCAGTCAATCAAAAATTGATGGAAATATTGTTTGTTTATAAAGAAATGAGGAATAAATAATTAAATAAAATGGCAAATTTAAAGGTCAATATCTGCGGGGTGGAGTTCAAAAACCCCGTAATCGCCGCAAGCGGCACATACGGTTTCGGCAGGGAATTTGAAGAGATTTACGACATCTCGTGCATAGGCGGCGTGTCCACCAAGGGCACCACGCTTGAGCCACGCCTCGGCAACCCCGTACCCCGAATTGCAGAGGGCAGTTCGGTAATTTTAAACGCCGTCGGCCTTCAGAATCCGGGCGTTGAGCATTTCATTAAGGACGATCTGCCCTTTTTAAAGGATAAGGGCGTCGTCATCATCGCCAACGTTGCGGGCAACACGCTTGAAGATTATCAGCTCATCTGCCGCCGCTTAAACGGCCTGGTGGACATGGTGGAGCTCAACATCTCCTGTCCCAACGTTCACGCGGGCGGAATGGCACTCGGCATCAAACCGCAAAATATCAGGGAAGTAACTTCCCTCACCAAGGCTGAGCTTACAAAAACGCCTTTAATCGTCAAGCTCTCGCCAAATGTGGAGAGCATTCCCGTCAATGCGCGGGCGGCGGAGGAGGGCGGTGCCGACTGCATTTCACTCGTCAATACCTTCACCGGAATGGTCATCGACCTGGAGCGGCGCAAACCCATTATCGCCAACAACACGGGCGGCGTTTCGGGCGCGGGCATAAAGCCCATTGCGCTTCGTATGGTCTACGAGGCGGCTCACGCCGTAAGCATTCCTGTAATCGGCATGGGCGGCATAGCCACCGGGTGCGACGCTTTGGAATTTATGTGTGCGGGCGCAAAGGCGGTGCAGGTAGGCACGGCAAATTTCACCGATTCCTTAGCTATGCCTCGCATAATTAAAGAAATGAACGACTGGCTCGACAGTCACAACATTTCCGACATAAACGACATCGTCGACACATTAAAGTTAAATTAATAGTTTTCTCGCGGCATAGCCGCACAACTTACGTTTTCACCCGAAATCGCACTTTCGGGTGAAAGGCCACAATTTGCGAATCCTTTCGCCTCAGCGGGGTGAATGGGCGCAATTATATAAAAGAGGGCAAAAAAATATTGCGCCCGGAGGGGCAGCGCCCCTAAAAAATAACGGCAAGTCGCAGGCGTCGCCAGCTAAGACTTGCGTTAAGGAGGAATTATGACATATAAGCAACAATTCATCAAATTCATGGTAGAAAGCGGCGTTCTTAAGTTCGGCCGGTTCACGCTTAAAAGCGGCCGCCTTGCGCCCTACTTCATCAACACGGGTAACTACAAGACGGGTCAGCAACTTGCCCGCCTCGGCGAGTATTACGCCGCCTGCATAGCCGAAAACAAGGTGGAAGCGGACACTTTAGTCGGCCCCGCATACAAGGGTATTCCCCTTGCGGTCACAACTGCCGTGTCCCTCTGGAACAACCACAAAATTAATGTCAACTACTGCTTCGACAGAAAAGAGGTAAAGGACCACGGCGAAGGCGGTCTGTTCGTCGGCCGCCAGCTTGAGGACGGCGAAAAAGTGCTCATTGTAGAGGATGTAATGACGTCCGGTAAGGCTCTCCGCGAAATCCTTCCCAAGCTCGAACAGCAGGCAAATGTGCAGGTTGCCGGCATGGTCATCTCCGTTGACCGTATGGAAAAGGGCCTCAATTCCGACCTCTCCGCCGTGCAGGAAGTCTTGCGCGATTTCGGCATAAAGGTCTATTCCATAGTCACAATGCAGGATATAATCGATGCAATCGAACAGGGAATTATCGAAGGTAAGGAATACCTTACCGCAATGAAGGAGTACCGCGCCCAGTACGGCGTAAACTGAAATTGACAAAATTCAAAGCGGCCGACGGCGAAAAATTTCGCCGTCGGCCGCTTTTTGTATAAAGGACCTCCAGAGCCTCCCAATGTTGCAGTCAAAGTATCCGGCCGACTTTTCAGACGACAATTGTGTCCATATATTTAAAATGTACAAAACACATACCCCGCGCCCCTGTAGTAGGCAATGATGTCCTTGAGAGCGGCTGCGGTGGAGGTCTTGTTTGTGCTGTCGTGGCAGAGCAGAACAACGTGGTTTCTGTCTGCAGAGGTGCTCTTTGCGGCATTCAGCAAATCCGCCGCCGTTGCGTTTACCATCTCCGCATCGCGGACCGAGGCGTTCCAGTCCACATATCTGTAGCCCGCGCCCGTCACCGCGCCCACAAGCTCGCCGCTCAGGTTAAAACTGCCGCCGGGAAATCTGTAAACAGCGCTCTTTACTCCCGTGATATCCTCAATCAGTGCGTTGCACCTTTCTATGTCGCTTAAAAGAGCGGCGGGGGAGGCGTAAATTTTTTTGTAATCGTGCGTGTAACTGTGCACGCCTATGGTGTGCCCCTCGTCAAAGGCGCGCTTTACAATGGGGCGGCGGGTCTCCGCGCTCTTGCCCACAATAAAAAATGTCGCCTTAATGCCCTCGTCTTTCAACGTGTCCAGAATTTTCGGCGTAACCCTGTCGCTCGGCCCGTCGTCAAAGGTCAGGTATACACAGCTCTGCTGACTGTCCGCATAGCTTATTTTCATCTGTGTCGACTGGGCCAGCAAACCAAAGTAATGCATAAGTATGGCCGAAAAAATAATCATAAACGCGGTAAACGCGCCTATCTTTCTGTTCATACCTATATTTTGCGCACATTTCCAAAAAATACAAGTGCGGGGCGGCAAATTCTTGCCGCGCCGCTCATAACTTATATTTAATCAGCCAAGACTTGCGTAAATTTAAAAATAAATAAACGGCGCTGCGTGAAGGCGCGACTTCACGCAGCGCAACTCAATTTGTCGATACCTCGACCTCAGCGGGGTGAATTGCCGCGATTATATAATCGTGAGCTAAACCAAATCGCGGCAAGCGGGGCAGGCCCCGTAGATAACGGAAAGTGGATGCCCTCGGCCAGGGCACCACTTTCGTTAATCTACTTCCTCCAAAAGCTCTTGCACCAGCTCTTTTTTCCGCAGTGCGGGCATTTAAGCCGCCTCTTTGTCATAGTATGCATTCCCCAAACATAGGCCGATGGCGTGGCGGCAAACTTAGTCCCGCATTCGGGACACTCAAAAATTTCACTGCTTATACCAACAATTAGTATTACCATCACGTTTGCTATCATCGAAAGCAGGGCGCATACTATAAGCGTTATCCTCAGCCAGTTGTCAATGGCTGCATAGCCTGCGCACACTACTGCGAGTCCCAGGCAGGAAATTATGGTGAGTATAAAGGAAACAAAACAAGTTATGCTCTTTGCTTTGGGGCTGCACTTGTCGGCGGTCAGCGCGGCAAAATTTTCCTCGGCCTTCTCTATGTATTGCTTTTCGTCCAGTTTCTGCCCCGAAAGCAGTTCGTTTACCGTTATACCCAAAGCTTTACTTAAGGGGAGCATAATTCCCACGTCAGGCAGGCCGTTTCCCGTCTCCCATTTGGAGACAGTTTTTTCGGAGATGTTCAGCTCTTCCGCCAGCTCCCTTTGGGTGAGTCCCCGCTCCTTGCGCATAGCCTTAATAAATTGTCCCGTCAACGTTTGGTCCATAGTCCTCCTCCTGATTGGCTTTTTGTAAATACATTATACCACTTAAGTGCCGCGCTTGTACACCCACGCTCCGTAGAGTCGGGCATTTTTTGTGATAAAATGTAAAATAAAAATATTATAAATTTTCTGTGAGCAATTTTTCATTATTAATTAATAAAAAATTAGTGTCAGTATGGTATAATGTGGTTATATTTGAACCATGGTCATTTTTTCAGAAAATTTTATCAAACGGGAGACGGTAAATGTTTAAGCTTTACAAAAATCTGAAGCTGCTCGACTGGTTGCTCGTGGCGCTCATCGTCGGCATTACCGTTGCGCAGGTCTACTTCACCATGGAGCTCACCGACCAGATTTCCGCAATAATCGGCGCCATTCAGTCGGTGGAACTCGGCACCGGCACCACAGCTGATATATGGCGTGAAGGCGGACTGATGCTTGCGTTTGCGGTCTGCAGTTCGCTGTGCCAGGTAGTCAGCGGTATAGCGGCGTCCTTCGTCGCCAGCAGACTTTCGGCTATGCTCAGGGGCAAGGTGTACTCAAAGGTAGAGAGTTTCTCTATCGCGGAAATAAATAAATTTTCCACGGCTTCGCTCATAACCCGCACGACAAACGATATTCAGCAGATACATATGGCGAATATCCTCGTGCTCAGGATGTTGGTGTACGCGCCCGTCATGGCGATATGGGCGATATGTAAAATCAACGACTCCAGCGCAGAGCTGACTACGGCAACGGCCGTTGCGGTCGTCGTCCTGGTCGTCCTGATAATTGCCATAATGCTGACGGTTCTCCCCAAATTCAAGCTCATGCAGAAGCTGACCGACAGGCTCAACGGCGTAACGCGTGAAAATCTCACCGGCATACGCGTAGTCCGCGCATACAATGCCGAAGATTACCAGGAGGACAAATTCAATAAAGTCAACGGCGATTTCACCAAAACCCAGCTCTTTACAGGCCGCGTGACCGCGCTTATGAGCCCCGTCATGATGCTCGTAATGAACGGCCTCACCCTTGCCATATACTGGATAGGCGCGTCGCTTATGAACGCGGGTGAAATTCAATACCAGACCATCGTCTCGTTCATGACTCTCGCCTCGCAGGTGGTAATGGCCTTTTTAATGCTGCTCATGATGTTCATTCTTCTGCCCCGCGCGCAGGTTGCGGCCAAACGAATAAACGAAGTGCTCGAAACTCCCCTTTCGATAGCCGACCCTGAAGAAGAACAGCCCGTCACCGAAAAGGGCACTGTTGAGTTCAGGGACGTAAGTTTCCGCTATCCCGATGCCGAGGCCGCAGTTTTCGAACATATTTCCTTTAAGGCCGAAAAGGGTCAGACGGTCGCCTTCATAGGCAGTACGGGCAGCGGCAAGTCGACGCTGATAAACCTCGTTCCCCGCTTTTACGACGCAACCGAGGGCGAAGTGCTCATCGACGGCGTCAACGTCAAAAATTTAAAGCAGAGCACCATTCACGACAAAATAGGCTATGTTCCCCAAAAGAGCGTGCTCTTCACGGGAACTGTGGCCGACAACATAAACTTCGGCGGCAAGGCAAACCGCGAAGAGGTTATTGAGGCGGCAAAAATCGCCGAGGCCGACGGATTCATAAACGAGATGGAAGAGGGGTACGACAGCCCCATCGCCCAGGGCGGCAAAAACGTTTCGGGCGGACAAAAACAAAGAATTTCCATCGCCCGCGCCGTTGCGGCCAAACCTGAAATTATGATTTTCGACGACAGCTTTTCCGCGCTCGACTACAAGACGGACAAAAAGGTACGCCAGAATTTAAAGGATTACCTGGGCGAAACGACCAATCTCATCGTCGCCCAGCGCATAGGAACAATAATGGACGCCGATAAGATTATTGTGCTCGACAAGGGCAAAGCCGTCGGCGAGGGTACGCACGCCGAACTTTTAAAGACGTGCGACGTCTACAGAGAGATAGCTCTTTCGCAGCTGTCGAAGGAGGAACTTGGCCTATGAGTCCCAGACCTGCAAGATATAACGGAGCAAAGCTCAATAAGGGCGAATTCAGCAAAAACATAACAAAACTCGCGGCATATATGCGCCGCTATCTCGTTCCCATAGCCGTGTCGCTCATATTTACCGTTGCGGCAACGGTAATATCCATCTATGCCCCGCAGGTGCTCTCCGACCTCGTGGACGTCATAACGGGCGGCATTACAATGACGGGCGTCAACATAGACATGACCGAGCTTGCGCGCTTTGCCATAATCCTCATCGTGTTCTACGTCTGCAACGCGCTATGCACATATGTTTCTAGCTTCATTATGACTACCATGTCGCAGACTATGTGCCGCGGTTTGCGCTCGGAGATATCAAATAAAATCAACAAGGTGCCATTAAAATACTTCGATTCGCACCCCTACGGCGACACTCTTTCCAGGGTTACCAACGATGTAGATACGATAGGCAACTCAATGCAGCAGGCAGTTTCTATGGTCGTGCAGTCGGTGTGTATGCTCATCTGCGTGCTCATCGCCATGTTTGTAACCTGCTGGCAGCTCGCCCTTTCTGTGCTGATAATCGTGCCTTTAATGGCCGTACTGCTGTTTGTAATAATGAAGTTCTCCCAGCCTCAGTTCAGAAAGCAACAGGACGAACTTGCCGTCCTCAACGGCAAGGTGGAGGAAAATTATTCGGGTCAGCTCGTCATCAAGGCTTTCAATGCCGAGGGCCGCACGGGCGCTGACTTTGAGGGCAGCAACGCAAGGCTCAAAAAGAGCACTTTCCTCTCGCAGGCGCTGTCCGGCATAATGCAACCTGCAATGAACTTCATTTCATACTTCGCTTACGCCGCGGTGTGCGTGGTGGCGGGCATAATGATAAGCGATCCTGCAAGCGGCGTAACTTTCGGCACGCTGTCTGCCTTCCTTGTATACGTCAATCTGTTCCAGAGCCCTCTGTCCCAGATAGCCCAGGCGGCAAACGTTCTGCAGAGCGCGGCCGCGGCGAGCGGCAGGGTTTTTTCATTCCTCGATGAGGAGGAACTGTCCGACGAAAGCGAAAAGTCTCGCAAGCTTACCGATGGCGTGCGCGGCGAGGTTGAATTCCGCCATGTCCGCTTCGGCTACAACGACGAAAGGGTAATCATCCTCGATTTCTCCGCCAAGGTTCAACCCGGTTGGAAGGTGGCAATCGTCGGCCCCACTGGCGCCGGCAAGACTACTATGGTCAATCTGCTGATGCGCTTTTACGAGGTCAACGGCGGCGACATTTTGATCGACGGCGTTTCGGTAAAGGATATGCCGAGGGAGGAGGTGCACGACCTGTTCGGCATGGTATTGCAGGACACATGGATGTTCGAGGGCACCTTGCGCGAAAATATCGTCTATTCAAAACAGGCCACCGACGAGCAGGTGCGCGCCGCATGCGACGCCGCGGGCATAACACATTTCATATCCACCCAGCCCGGCGGGCTCGATCACTATGTCGAAAACGGCGACGAAATTTCAGGCGGACAAAAACAGCTCATAACTATAGCTCGCGCCATAATCAAGGACGCGCCGATGCTCATTCTCGACGAGGCAACCTCAAACGTCGATACCCGCACGGAGGAACTCATTCAGACGGCTATGGATAACCTTACGAGCGGCAGAACGAGCTTTGTCATCGCGCACAGACTGTCGACAATAAAAAATGCCGACCTCATACTGGTTTTGCGCGACGGAAATATTGTCGAGCAGGGCAAACACGAAGAGTTGCTCGCCCAAAACGGCTTCTACGCCAATCTGTACAACGCCCAGTTC
>DVNU01000050.1 GCA_018714165.1 Candidatus Coproplasma excrementipullorum
GCCCGCCACAACATTGTCTAAAATAAATAATGCGGGCGGCGCAGTTTGCGCCGCACGCATTTTTAACCGCCATTTAAACGGTTTTAAGTTTTAATCGTGCACCTTTAAGGAGTGAATCATCTTGATGAAGGCGGGGTCGGTGTGGTCTACAATGCCGCTCTCAGGCAGGCTGAGGGCGGAAATCTTGTCCATATCTTCCTTAGTCAGTTCAAAGTCAAACACATCTATGTTGGCCTTTATCCTTTCGAGATGGACTGACTTGGGGATGACGACAACGCCCCTCTGAATGTTCCAGCGCAGTGCCACCTGGGCGGCCGTCTTGCCGTATTTTTTGCCGATTTCGGTAAGAACGGGATGGGTGAAAATGCCGTGCTTGCCCTCGGCGAAGGGGCCCCAGGCTTCGGGCGTCACGCCGTATTCCTTCATAACTTTAAGGGCGTCCTCCTGCGCGAAGAAGGGGTGCAGTTCCACCTGGTTAACGGCGGGGATGATGTCCACCGTCTCGCAGAAGTCGGTCAGAACGTGGGGGTAGAAGTTGCACACGCCTATGGCCTTGAGCTTGCCCGCGCGGTAAGCCTCCTCCATTGCGCGGTATGCGCCGTAGTAATCGCCCATGGGCTGGTGAATCAGGTATAAATCGAGATAGTCGAGCCCTAAGTTGTTGAGCGAACGCTCAATGGCGTCCTTTGCCTTTTCGTAGCTTGCGTCCTGCACCCACAGCTTTGTGGTGATGAACAGCTCCTTCCTGGGTATGCCGCTCTTTGCAATTGCCCTGCCAACCGCCTGCTCGTTCATATATGCGGCGGCCGTGTCAATCAGGCGATATCCCGCGTTCAACGCGTCTGTAACCGCCTGTTCGCACTGTGCGGGGTCGGGCACCTGGAATACGCCGAAGCCGAGCGCGGGTATCTTCAATCCGTTGTTCAATGTAAAGTATTGCATAATCTTCCTCCTTGCTTTACTTTATTTTACGCTTCAATTATAACCCGACTGCTTTTAAAAGTAAAATGCCCGTTTTGCATTGCAGTATAATTTGCACGCATACTGTTGACAGTTCGCCCGCGCCGTTGTATAATTCAGATATGTTCGAGATTAAGGATCTGCAACAACTCATAAAGATAGCTGACTGCGGCACGATATCCCGCGCGGCGGAGGAGCTGTACATCTCCCAGCCCGCCCTTAGCCGCTCGATGCAAAAGCTCGAATCCGAGCTGGGTGTTCAGCTGTTCACCCGCGCCAAAAACAGGGTGGAACTCAACGACAACGGCACATTCTTTGTGCAGACCGCGCGCGAGATAGTCGCCGCCTGTGAAGAGGGGATTTCCCGCCTGCGTACCTTCGACAGGGAGCGCAATACCTTTGCCATAGGCGCCTGCGCGCCCGCGCCGCTGTGGAAACTCGTCAGCGACCTATCCCGCGCCCTGAGCGACAGGCGCGTCTCCACCGAGATCAAGGACACGGAGGAGCTGTTGCGCGGCCTCGGTTGTGATGCGTATAAACTGATAATAACCAACAGCCCCGTGGCAGTTGAGGGTGTAATATGCCGCAAATACTTCACCGAGCGACTGCTCTTGTGTCTGCCTGCCGAACACAGACTGGCGGCAAAGAAGAAGGTGACTTTTGACGACATCGACGGCATAACCATGCTCCTGTACGACGGCATAGGCGTGTGGCGGGGCGTGCGCGACAAAATTCCGCACACGCGCTTTATAGTGCAGAACGAGTTCGACGACTTTTCCGACCTCGTCCGACAGTCCTCACTGCCCTCTTTTGCAACCGACGTTATGTACAGCCCCCAAACTCACGGCGGCAGGGTGGTGGTGCCCGTCGAGGACGAGGGGGCCGCGCAGACCTTCTACATCTGCGCAAAGGACGATTATAAAAATTTCGTGCGCCGCGCGCTCGCCGCGGAGGGAGAAAACTGATATGCCGGACTTCATTCATTGCGCCGATATTCACCTCGGCTCGGCGCTCACCGCCAATTTCCCGCCCGAAAAGGCCGCGGAGCGCAGGCGCGAAGTGCGCGCAACCTTCGGGCGGATGGCCGACTATGCCGCAGACAACGGCTTTGCGGCTGTGCTCATTTGCGGCGACGCGTTCGATTCGGACAGGCCGCTCAAAAAGGACAAGGAGTACTTTTACAGCGTAATCAGAAGCCGCCCCGACGTCGACTTTTTATATCTCCGCGGCAATCACGATGCCGTCGGAGGGAATGAGGAGAACTTGCCCAATTTAAAGACCTTTTCCACCTCGTGGACTTACTACAACTACGGCGGCGTTACTGTCGCCGGCATCGAGCTGTGCCCCGAAAACGCCCGCTCGCTGTACTCCACGCTCCGCCTCGACCTCGCCCGCACAAACATTGTAATGCTTCACGACCAGATAGCCGACGGCGCGGGCACAATCAACCTCAATAAACTGCGCGGCAGAAACATCGACTACCTCGCCTTAGGCCACGTCCACTCCTTTAAGAGCGGCAGGCTGGACGAGCGCGGCGTGTGGGCCTACTGTGGCTGTTTGGAGGGCAGGGGGTTCGACGAGGCGGGCGTAAAGGGCTTCATCGCCGTCCGTGCGGGCGGCGGAGTGCGCAGCACCTTCGTTCCCTTCGCCTCGCGCACCGTGCACGAGGTTGAAGTTGATATATCGGGCTGTCCCGACTGGCCGTCCGCCGCGCTGGTCGTAAAGCGGGCCTCGCCCCGTTCGCCGCGGGATATGCTCAAGGTAACGCTGTGCGGCGAGGTAAGCTTCGACAATACCTCGCTGGTTGCCGACATAAGCAAGGAGCTTGAACCCTTCTTTTTCTGCGTGACGGTCAGGGACGAAACGCGGCCAAAGATAGACGTCGCCGCGCTGACCGCGGACGGGTCTTTAAGGGGAGCTTTCGTGCGTGCCGTGCTCGCCGCCGAGGGGTACTCGCAGGAGGACAAGTCGCGCATAATAAATGCGGGGCTCAAGGCGCTTTCGGGCAGGGGGGACGAGCTGTGAAACTTATAAGCTGTCATATAGAAAATTTCGGCGCGTTGGCCAATTACGACATAACATTCAACGACGGACTCACCGCCCTCTATGCGCCCAACGGCGGCGGCAAGTCCACGCTCGCGGCCTTCATAAAGGCCATGTTTTACGGCCTGCCCGCCGACTCCTCGCGCTCGCGCTTCAACGAGCGCAGGCACTACTATCCCTTTTCGGGTGGCAAATTCGGCGGCAACATCCTCTTTGAATGGCGGGGCTCAACATACCGCGCAGAGCGCTTTTTCGACCGCACTTCGGGCGACGATATAAAAGTCTACCGCGACGGCGCGCCCTATAACGGCTTTCAGGGCGGCGCTGTCGGCCTTGCGGTGTTCGGGCTGGACGAGCAGTCCTTTGTCAACACGCTGTTCATATCTGGCGGCGGGGGCAGTCTGCAGGCCACGGGCGGCATAACCTCGCTTTTAAGCCGCGAACAGCCCTCCGACGGGCAGTATGATCTTACCGCCGCGCTGACCGCGCTCGACCGTGCCTGCAAAAATCTTCAGTCGCGCGGCGGCAAGGGTAAGATTGCCGAACTTGAGGAGTCCGTCCGCCGCTGTCAGACGGACATAGCCAACATACGCGCCGTGTCCGACAGGCTGGAGGGCAAGTACGCCGAGTGTTCTGCCCTTGAGCGCCGCCTGAAGGAGGCCGAGGGTGAGGAGGAGCGCGCGGGCACGGCCGCCCTCACTGCCGAAAAGTGGGCGAGATACGATGATATGTGCGGGGCAATCGCGCGCAGGCGCGAGCGGCTTTCGCAACTCGATAAAATGTTTGCCGCAGGTCTGCCAAGCGATGACGAGCTGGGCGTTCTAAACGCGGCGGCGGGAGCGGACGCGCTTTCCGCGCCCGCTCCCGCCCGCCCCGCGGGCGGCAAAAAGCCGTCCGCGGGCATAGTCGCCCTGTCGTTTGCGCTGTCGCTGGCAATGATAGTCTGCGGTGTTGTGCTCCTGCCCATCAAGGCCCTTGCGGGCGCCCTCGCCCTGGGCGCGGGCGTCGTGTTTGCGCTTGCAACCGTGGGCATACTTTTTGTCGGCAAACCGCGCAGGCGTACCGGGCAATCAACGGCTGCGGGGAGCGAACTCTACCACCGTGCAGATGATATAATCAAAAAGTACAATCTGACCTCAACGGGCTATGCGCAGGCGGCGGCCGAACTGTCGCGCGCGGTCACCGAGCGGCAGACGGTTGCCGACGAACTCGCCCGTGCAGAGGGAGAGGCCAAGGCATATGCCGCGGCCAACGCCCTCACCGTCCGCCCCGCAGAAACGTCCGCTACCCGGCGCGATTCGGACGAGCTCCGCCGCAGGCTTGCCGCCATCAACCGCGACATATCCGACGACGAAAGCATAGTCGAAGGCCTGGGCGAGAGGCAGTCTGCCCTTGCCGGGGCCGAGCGCAGGCTGGCCGAATGCAGGCGTAAATATGCCGACTACACCGCCGCCGCAAACTTTTTAAAGGAGGCCGAACGCTCGCTCAACCGCGGCCTCGTCGGGCCCGTTAAGGAGGCCTTCTCGCGCTACTCGGCCCTGCTCAAAAACACCCTCGGCGAGAGCGTGTATGTCGACGGCAATTTCTCCGTCGCCTTCGAGGGCGGCGGAGAACTTCGTCCCGTCGGGCACCTTTCGGGCGGTCAGCGCGCCGTCGTCTCGCTGTGCTACCGCCTGGCTCTTATCGACAATCTGTTCGGTTCCGACCTTCCCTTTGTCCTGCTCGACGACCCGTTTGCCGAGCTCGACGGTGAGCATATGGCCCGTGCGGCACAGCTTTTGCGCGAGCTTTCAAAGGGCAGACAGATGATATATCTTTACTGCCACGACTCCAGGCGGGTATGATGTAAAAATTAATGCAAAAAGGGCGCGGCGCGGTTGCTGTTGCAACCGCGCCGCGCCCTCATCGTGCTCTCGTCAGCGCCTTTTGCGCCATTATTTAATTTTCAGGCCTGTGCCTGCTTTTCCAGTCCAGAATTTTTTCCAGGCGTTCCTTCAGTTCCCTCTCCTCGCCCTTGCCGTCGGGCAGGTAGTACCTTCTGCCATCAAGCGAGTCGGGAAGGCACTGCATATTGGTCAGCTTCTCGGCCGTGTCGTGCGCGTACTGGTAGCCCTTGCCGTAGTCAAGCTCCTTCATCAGCTTTGTGGGCGCGTTGCGTATAACCAGCGGCACGGGCTCGTCCAGCATAGTCAGCGCGTCCTTTTTGGCGCGCTCGTAGGCCATATACAGCGCGTTGGACTTGGGCGCCAGCGACATATACACCACCGCCTGGGTAAGGTGCACCGTACATTCGGGCATGCCTATAAGTCTGCAGGCCTCAAAGGCGTCAATCGCCACCGAAAGTGCCCGCGGGTCGGCCAGGCCTATGTCCTCGCTGGCAAATCTCGTCACGCGGCGGGCAACGTATATGGGATCTTCGCCTGCCTCAAGCATGCGTGCCAGCCAGTAAACGGCGGCGTCGGGGTCGGAGTTGCGCATGGATTTGTGCAGGGCGGAAATGAGGTTGTAGTGCTCCTCGCCCTTCTTGTCGTATAAAAGCGACTTGCGCGACGTGCACTGCTCAATAATCTCCTTGGTTATCGTCACCTTGTCGCCCTCGCCGCTCTCGCCGTTGAGCACGGCCATCTCCAGGGTGGAAAGCGCGCTCCGCGCGTCGCCGTTGGCGAAGTTTGCAATGGCCTCCAGCAGGTCGTCGTCAACCTCTATGTTCTGCCCGCCGAATCCGCGCCCGTCGGTCAAAGCGCGCTTTAAAAGTTTTACTATATCCTCGGTCGAAAGGGGGTGGAGCACGAATACCTTGCACCGCGAGAGAAGCGCCCCGTTTACCTCGAAGGAGGGGTTCTCCGTCGTCGCGCCGATGAGTATTATGCTGCCCTTTTCAACGTAGGGCAGAAATGCGTCCTGCTGGGCCTTGTTGAAGCGGTGGATCTCGTCCACGAACAGTATGGTCTTCTGGCCGTAGCGGCGCGACTGTTCCGCGCTCTCCATAACGCCCTTTATCTCCTTGATGCCGCTCGTCACGGCCGAAAAGTCGATAAACTTCGCCTTTGTCATGTGCGCGATTATGCGCGCCAGCGTCGTCTTGCCCACGCCCGGCGGGCCCCAGAATATCATCGAGCCGACGGAGTCGCTCTCGATTATCCTGCGAAGAATTTTGCCCTCACCCACTAAGTGCTGTTGGCCGCAGAACTCGTCTAAATTTCTCGGCCTCAGCCTCTCTGCCAGCGGCTGGGGCACGTTGCTTTCAAATAAGGTAGGCTGGTAGTCCACTCTTCACCTCCCGCTTATGCATGCGCCGCGACTGGCAGTCAGTCGCGGCGGAGTTTTTCAAAAAATATATCGTCGTTCAAGTACGCCCCCGCGCTCAGTCCCGCGCCCAGGGCGCACATAACCTTGGTCAGCGCGCTCTCCGTGCACTCGTCAAAGGCGCAGATTACGCTCTGCGGCAGGCCCACGGCCGAGGCATACACGTTGGCGCGGCTGTCCACCGAGGCAATAACCACCTCAACGCCCCTTTCGCGGCAGTACTCGGCAAATTTTTTAAAGTTTAAATTGCGTCCCGCCGTGCACACGGTGTCACTGTGGTATGGCTCCAAAACGACGGCGCGCGGCGCGCGCCTGTCAAAGTCGTACAGCGAAAAATTGAGTAGCGACCGCGCGGTTATCAGCATTACGTCGCGGCATATGTCGGGGGCAACGGCAAATTTACCGCCCAGCGCCAGCTCTTCGCGCGTAGGGAGGGAGGGGGATTCGCGATATATTACTTCGCCCCCTTCAACTGTGGCCAGGCTCTCGCCCAGAACGCTTCGGTACCAGCCCGTAATCTGGTCGCAGAACATCAGCCTGCCGGCCAGGTGAATCTCCGCGGGCGAATTGCCGTTGGCAAAGGCCACAAAAACGCCCCTCGCGCCGCCCTTTTCAACAAAATCTACGGCGGCGATAAAGTTTTTAAGTCCGTTCTGCCGCCTGTCCTCCAGGGGATACAGCGAGGATACCAGCACGATGGGTAACCCTAAGTTGCACAGCGTCAGCGAAAAGTAGTGCGCGTTTATGCACAGCGAGTCGGTGCCGTGGGTGACTATCACACCGTCGTAAACTTTCGGGTCAACGGCCTTAACTGCGGCATATATGGCGTGTAATTGCTCCTCGTGCACGTTTTCGGACAGCATCGACACGGGTTCGTCGCAGTCAAATGTTACGTCCTCGCCGCGCTCGGCGCGGTACATCTCCAAAAGCCGCCTGTTGGCGTTGCCGTCAAGGTCAACCTTGCCGTCTCTGGCCGCACTGCCTATCGTTCCGCCCGTAAAAATTACCTTAATTGCCTTTTTCATCTGCTACCTCGCAAAAATATTATACTTTCCGCTCACACGTATGTCAACTTTCTGTTGATTATTGCGCGCGTTTATTGTATAATAATAGCATTAAATTTTTCGGGGGAAAAATAAATGTACGATTTTACCTATTACGCGCCCACCAAGGTCGCGTTCGGAAAAAACAGTTTAAGCCGCCTTGAGGGGTTGCTTAAGGAGCAGAACTGTAAAAAGGTGCTGCTCCACTACGGCGGCGGCAGTGCAGAGAGGAGCGGTCTGCTCGCCATCGTCCGCTCGGCGATAAGAAGTGCGGGCCTTGCCTGGACGGAGCTGGGCGGCGTTCAGCCGAACCCCAGACTATCCCTCGTCTATAGGGGCATAGAGCTGTGCAAAAGCGAGGACGTCGACTTCATTCTGGCCGTCGGCGGCGGGTCGGTTATAGACAGCGCCAAGGCCATCGGCTACGGACTTGCAAACGACGGCGACGTGTGGGATTTTTATGCGGGTACGCGTAAGCCTGCGGCCTGTCTGCCTATAGGCGTGGTGCTCACAATCGCCGCGGCGGGCAGTGAGATGAGCAACTCGTCCGTCATCACCAAAGAGGAGGAAGGGGGTGACCTCAAGCGCGGTTGCAACAGCGATCTGTGCCGTCCCCGCTTTGCCGTGATGAATCCGGAGCTGACCTTTACCCTGCCCGACTACCAGACGGCCTGCGGCTGTACGGATATTCTGATGCACACAATGGAGCGCTACTTCACTTCGGGCGGCAATATGGGCCTTACGGACGGATTGGCCGAAGGGCTCATGCGTACGGTCATTGCCAACGCGCGCATATTAAAGCGCAACCCCGCCGACTATGACGCCCGCGCCGAGGTGATGTGGGCAAGCTCCCTTTCGCACAACGGCCTTACGGGGTGCGGCAACGACGGCGGCGACTGGGCCGTGCACGGTATCGAGCACGAACTGGGCGGACTGTACGACGTTGCCCACGGCGCGGGACTTGCGGCCGTGTGGCCCGCCTGGGCGAACTATGTGTTCAAGGACTGCCTGCAGCGCTTCTATCTCTTTGCCGTGCAGGTGATGGGCGTGCGCCCCAGCGGCACGCGCGAGGGCGTCGCGCGCGAGGGTATTCGCGCCTTTACGCAGTTTTTGAGCGGAATCGGCATGCCCGTCAACCTCACCGAACTGGGCGTCAGCCCCACGGACGGGGAGTACAAAAAGATGGCCTCCCGCTGTGCCGCGGCAGGCGGCGGCAAAAAGGGCAGCGCCAGGGTGCTGTACGCCGACGATATAGAAAAGATTTTGCGCAACGCGCAGTAAAACAGCGGGTGCCTGCCAAGCAGGCGCAATGCGCAGTTATGAGTTGCGTATAGCGCAACTTTTACAGTTATGATTGCGCCTTTGGCGCAAACTATGAGCGCGGCGGACATCTGTCCGCCGCGCGTTATGGTTTAATTATGCGGCATCGCGCAAAGATTTTTTACCTCAACCATTGTTTGTCATTTCGACTGAAGCATACGCAGTATGCGGAATGGAGAAATCTATCCGTAGCGATTGGTCGGTGAATATGTCCGTATTAACCGCATCACAGACCGCGGTTTACTGATAGATTTCTCCGTGCGTTCGCTCCGCTCACTTAGTCGAAATGACAGGTGGGGGGGTGAGGCGTCGCCGGCGGCTGCTTCGCGCGAATACTACAGTTTCGCGCGAGTTCCAAAAAAATAACGTCGCAAGGCGAATTCATTTCGCCGCCAGCTCGTCGGAGTAAACTACGCCCTATGCAAGTTATGTAACCATACCTTGCAATTTTGCTCCGTTACTCCTCCTCTTCGCGCGAATACTACAGTTTCGCGCGAGTTCCAAATAATAATGGTGCAAGCGAAGTCACGCCTTCGCGCAGCACAACTCAATTTGCGCATACTTGCGGCTCACCGGGGTGAAGGCGCGCAATTATATAATTGAGGGCTATTAAAGATTGCGCGCTGAGGGGCTGGCCCCTCCACCTAACGGAAAGTCGCAGGCGTCGCCAGCCAAGACTTTCGTTAACAAGTCTTATATCTCCGCACTGTCCGGCGGCAGATACCCCTCGCCGTATATCTCCTTGGCGGAGGAAACTATCATAAACGCCTTTTTATCCTCCTCGCGCACAATGTCGCGCAGGCGGGGGTATATCGTGGGCTTTACCACGCACAGCAACACCTTTTTGTCCTCGCCCGTGTATGCACCCTTGGCGTCGATGTAAGTCGCGCCCGCGTCCAGTTCCTTAAGCACCCTGCCGCATATGCGCGCGGCGGGCTCCTCTTCTGAGATTATGAACACCATCTTGGCCGAATTGCCGCCGTAAAGCACCCAGTCGAATACCAGCGTGAACACCACTACGGACAGCACGGTGTAAAAGAGTACCTCCAGCTTGTCGTCGTAGGCGAACACGGAGCACGCCACGATGATTATGTCTGTAACCATAGTTATGGTGCCTGTGCTGAGGTGACGGAACTTCTTTTTTAAGATTTTCACGGGAATGTCCGTGCCGCCCGACGACGACCCGCATCTGAAAATGAGGCCCATTCCGAATCCGAATATGGCCCCGCCCGTGACGGCGTTTATCAGGCGGTTTTGCGTGAGGGGAAGAAGGTTGAGTCCGTAGGAGGCGGGCAGCCAGTCAAAGAAGATATAGTCTGCCAGCCACATCAATACGGCCGAAAGGCCTATAACGTACAGTGTGGAGAAAAAGAACTCTCTGCCGAATACCTTCCAGCCCCACAATACAAGGGGCGCGTTAATTATGAAGGACAGTATGCCCGTCGGCACGCCCGTCACCTCGTTGATGATGAGCGATATGCCCGTTGCGCCGCCCGTGGCCAGTCCCCCCGCCTGAAGGAAAATTATAACTCCCACTGGGTAGAGTATGCAGCCCAGCGTTATCAGAAGATACCGCTTTACATAGCTTTTAACAATAATCTTGCGTTCGTTATCCATTGCAGTTTTATTTTATTCTCATTTGCGCTTCAAGTCAACCGGCTTTTAAAAAATTCGGTCAAACGCGTCCGCTTATTTCCTGTATGCCCGCGGCGTAACGCCGTACTTCTTTTTGAATGCGTCCTTAAAGTAGTTGCCGTCCGAAAAACCGCACCTGAGCGCAATCTCCGTCACGGAGTCGTCGGTAGACATCAGCTCCAGCGCCGCGTGCTGGAGGCGGATGAACACCAGGTATTCGTGTACGCCTATGCCCGCAGCCTCGCGGAATTTGCGGCTTAAATAGTTTGGACTGTACCCGGCTGCGGCGGCTATGTCGGCCATGGCAATGTCGTCCATATACTTCTCGCTTATGAACTGCGCCGCCTTTACTATCTGGCTGTCCGTCGTGTGAATGGCGTCGGGCAGACTGCTCAGAAAGCGGCATTCGCGGCTGCACAGCAAAAGCAGTTCGCTGAGCAGTGTCTCAAGCATGGGTGCCGAGCGCTCGTCGCCTATCTTCTGTTCCCTCATCATCCGCGCGATCAGCGCCGAAATCTGTCCGCGGTAGGCCTCAGGCACCTGAAAGATGCGCGTCTGTGCAAAAAATTCGCCCTTAAGCGGCATCACGGCTCTCACCTTCTCGCCAGCAACCTCCTCGCGGAAGAATATGTTGCTGCGCTTGCAGGCTTCGTACGGATAGCGCGTATAGTGGAATACCTGGGGCGGTATGAACATAAAGTCGCCCTCGTGCAGGTCGAACATGTTGTTGCCGATAAAAAAACTGCACGCCCCGCTCTCCACATAGAACAGTTCGCAGTAGGGGTGGCAGTGGGGCGCGGGCATAACAAAACCCGCCTTGTTCAGGCGGCTCTCGGCGTAGATGTTGTCTGTCATTTTGTCCGAAATTACCTTCTGTACGCTGTCGGCCATGGCTGTTTTCTCCGCTTTGTGTTGAAAAATCTGTATTCTTATAATAATTGTAGTATATAAACCGTAGAAAATCAAGAAAAACCGTTGTAAAATATCTGTAATTGTTGTAAAATAAATTGGCCGCGGAAGCGCGGCATGGGTGAGAGATTGTATACGGTACAAAAGGTTAAAAAGAAATACACGCTTTTCACGGGCAAACAGCTGCTGTGGCTCATTCTGCCCATCGTCATCGAGCAGATTTTTTCGACGTCTCTGGGCATGTTCGACTCTATGATGGTCTCCAGCATAGATGAATATGGCTATGCCAACCTCGCCGTTGGCAACGTTGACCAATTAAACAACCTTGTAATACAGCTCTTTTCGGCGTTTGCCACGGGCGGCGCGATAATAACTTCGCAGTACCTCGGCGCTAAGGATATAGAGAGCGCTCAAAAGAGCGCCAAACACATGCTCGTCATTGTGCTCATTTTCTCGCTTATAATCGCCGGCCTCTGCCTCGCGCTCAATCCCTATCTTTTACAGCTCTTCTACGGCGATGTCAGCGAAGACGTCATGGCCAACCAGCGCATTTACTTTTACATAACGGCGGCGTCCTTCCCGCTTATAGGCATATTCAACGGCAGCGCGGCTCTCCTCCGCATACAGCGCAAGAGCATGTCCACCATGGTCAGCTCCGGCGCGAGCTGCGTTATAAATATAGGTCTCAACGCCCTCTTTATCTGGGTTTTCAATATGGGCGTTGCCGGCGCGGCGCTTGCAACCTTAATTGCCCGCGCAATACCCGCCGTGTATATGCGCGCCCTGCTCATGAGCGACAAAAACACGCTCACGGTAAAACTGTTTACAAAGTTCCGCTTCGAAGGCGCAATGGTAAAAAAGATACTCTTCCTCGCCATTCCCAGCGGTGTGGAGAGTTGCCTCTTCCAGCTCGGCAAGCTCATGACGGTTTCCTTTGTCAATTCTGGTTGCTACTATGTCTACGATGCTACACTCGGAAAGGAAGTAAACGTTCAGGGCAACGCCAACACAATCGCCAACAACCTCAACAACATTGCTTCCGTCGTTGGCAGCGGTATTGGCACATCCTGCCTGACCGTCATCGGCCAGGCAGTCGGCACAGGCGATGCCGACTGCGTAAAGTACTACATAAAAAAGATGTTCATCATCTCTTTCATCGCCAACGCCATAACGGTGGCAATCATCATGGGCACCAGTCAATGGCTCATATACCTGTGGCAACAACCTGCCGAGGCTTACCCCATCGCGCTTAAGTGCCTCTATTTCTGCCTGTCCTTCCAATTTGTTACATATCCCCTGTCCTTCACCACGCCCGCAATACTCAAGGCCACGTCGGACGTAAAGTATGTGATGTGGTCGGCCATATCGTCCATGATAATCATGCGCGTGGGCCTGTGTTTCTTGTTCACCAGCGACGCGCTGACGCCATGGCTTATGTCCACCTTCGGCTTCAAGTTCGAGTTCGGCGCCATGGGCTACTGGATAGGCATGTGCGCGGACTGGTGCGTGCGCTCCATACTCTTCGTTGCCCGCCTTTTAACCGGCCGCTGGAAGAAGGCTTCTGGAATGTTGAAAAACGACAACAGCGAAGAAAGGGACAATGAAGAGGAAAGCGAAGAAGTAAAAGTTAAGAGTGAATAGTTGTGGCGGGAAGTATTTAAAAATAATACTTGCCGCAATGCAAGCATAGCTTGCAATTCATGCGCATATATTATGCGCAATTCATCTATATTTAGGGAGTCAAAATATGTCCAAAGTATTCCGTCAGATGTTTGAAGAAAAGTATATGCGCTTCCCCGAAGGCAAGACAAAGGCCGTAACTTTCAGCTACGACGACGGCGTAAAGGCCGACAGGCATCTGCTGTCAATTTTCGATAAATACGGCCTCAAGGGCACGTTCAACCTCAATTCCAGCCTCTTCGACTGCGTAAACTGGCACAACCGCATGGGCGAGGAGGAGACGTATGCCGCGTTTAAGGATACCGGGCACGAAATTGCCCTGCACGGCGCGCGGCACATCTTTTTAAACAAGGTGCCCCTCGCCGAGGCGGTGAGGGAGGTGGTCTTAAACCGCGACTGGCTGGAGCATAAGTTCGGCCGGATAATTAATGGCATGGCCTACGCCTACAACGGCTTTAACGACGACGTAAAGCGCGTGCTTGCCGACCTCGGCGTAAAGTATGCCCGCACCACCAAATCCACATACTCCTTCGCTCTGCCCCGGGATATGCTGGAGTGGAACCCCACCCTTCACCACAGGGAGGCGGATAAGCTTATAGAACTCGCAGACAAATTTATCTCCTCTTCGCCCGACGCCGAGTTCAAAAACCGCGAACCCTGGCTGTTCTATATCTGGGGCCACAGCTACGAATTCGACGACGATGACAACTGGAACCTGATTGAGGAGGCGGCGCAAAAACTTTCGGGGAAGGCGGACACCTGGTACGCCACCAACGGCGAGATATGCGATTACATAAATGCCTACCGCTCGCTCGTCTTTTCGCTCGACGGCGAAAGGGTGTTCAATCCAGCATATATGACAGTCTGGCTTGAAATCCGCGGCAAAACTTATGCAATCGGACCGGGTGAAACGGTGCTCTTCGATGTCGAATAATTGCGCAAAATATGGGTCGGGTGCGGCAATTTTGCCGAACCCGACCCATTTATTTTTACTTTTCCCCTTGATTTGTGGCAAGGTTTGGTGTAGAATATATTCATAGAGATTTTGTTAAGGAGGGAATACTCAAAATGATTTTAGATCAGTTCAGCTTAAAGGGCAAAGTAGCCATAGTCACGGGCTCCAACACGGGCCTTGGCCAGGGCATATCCAGGGCCTTTGTGGAGGCGGGCGCAAAGGTCGTCGGCGTCTCGCGCAGGCCCTCGACCGAGACGGAGGAGATGCTCGGCAAGGAAAATTTTTATAATGTATTGGCCGACCTCTCGTCCTGCGACGTAATCCCCGAAGTTGTGGGCAAAACGCTCGAACATTACGGCAGGGTGGACATCCTCGTCAACAACGCGGGCATAATCAAGAGGCAGGATTCAATCGAATTTTCGGAGGAGAACTGGGATTCGGTTATAAACGTCAACTTAAAGACGGTGTTCTTCCTGACCCAGGCTGTGGCAAAGCAGTATATAAAGCAGGGCACGGGCGGCAAGGTCATTAATATCGCTTCAATGCTGTCCTACCAGGGCGGCATCAGGGTGCCCTCATACACGGCCTCAAAGTCGGCCATCCGTGGCATAACCATGACGCTCGCCAACGAGTGGGCCAAGTACAACATCAACGTAAACGCAATCGCGCCCGGATATATGGCCACCAACAATACTCAGCAACTCCGTCAGGACGAGGAGCGCAGCACCGATATTTTAGCGCGCATCCCCGCCGGCCGCTGGGGCACTCCCGCCGACCTTGAGGGCGCGGCTGTATTCCTCGCGTCGTCCGCATCAGACTACGTAAACGGCTTCACGCTGGCTGTCGACGGCGGCTGGCTTGGTCGCTGAGCGACAAGCAGACTAACGTTGCGGCGCGATGGCGCCGCAACTCATAGGGCCGCGCTATTGCGCGGCAATTATCACGGTTGCGAAGCGGCTTATAACTCCTAACAAACAGGCGGGGACTGCGAATGCAGTCCCCGCCTGTTTGTTTACGGTTTATTGCGCAATTACTTGTTCTTTTTCTTTTCGATAGCCTTTTCGATGAGCTTCTGGATTTCGACGAGGGGAATGATTGCCAGCGCAACCGCGATGGATACAATCCACTCCACGGCCGAGAGCATGAAGTTGTTGTCGGCACCTTCGATGAATACCGTCTTTACGCCGGGCGTAAGTACTACGAACAGCGTGAGCGCCACGCCTACGAGTGCGGAGAGGTCAAGCGGCTTGTTGGAGAAGAAGTTCTTGTTGAGCACGCTGTTTCTCTGCGAGCGCAGGTTGAATGCGTGGAAGAGCTGTATGAAGCACAGCGATATGAACGCCATTGTCATGGGCTCTGCGTGGTGTTGTACGCCGTCGGTCAGCACGTACTGACCCAGCAGGTACGAAAGCATTACCAGCGCAGTCTGCATTATGCCCTGAATGATTATGTCCTTGCCCATCTGGCCGGCAAACAGCGAGGAATCGCTCTTTCTCGGCGGCATCTGCATAACGTCGCGTTCGGCCTTCTCGGTGCCCAGCGAGAGTGCGGGGAAGGAGTCGGTTACAAGGTTTACCCACAGTATCATTATGGGCGACAGGAATACCTGGGGCTGGCCGGAAATGAGGGATATCATTTCGACTATGAACAGGCAGAGCACCTCTGCAATGTTGGCCGAAAGCAGGAACTGTATGGCCTTGGTGATGTTGGAGAATATCTTTCTGCCTTCTTCTACGGCGCCGACGATTGTTGCGAAGTTGTCGTCGGTGAGCACCATGTCCGCGGCTTCCTTGGAAACCTGCGTGCCCGTGATGCCCATGCCTATGCCTATGTCGGCCTCCTTTATCGAAGGCGCGTCGTTTACGCCGTCGCCCGTCATAGCCGTAACCTTGCCGTTTGCGCGGAAGGCCTTGACTATTCTCACCTTGTTTTCGGGGGACACGCGCGCGAATACGGAGAACTTTTCGATGTTTTCATACAGGTATTCGTCGCTCATCTTGTCGAGCTCTGCGCCCGTCGCCGTCAGATCGCCGTCGCGCAGGATGTCAAGCTCGCGCGCGATTGCGCAGGCGGTTTCCATATGGTCGCCCGTAATCATCAGTGCCTTTATGCCTGCCGTGCGGCACTCTGCAACGGCCGCCTTTACTTCGGGGCGGGGAGGGTCTATCATGCCCATCAGGCCTACGAAAATCATGCCCTCTTCGGACACGTCGTCGCCCTCTTTATATGCCGCCGCAAGCACGCGCAGCGCGCGCTGTGCCATGCCGCGGTTGGCGTTGGCAATGGCCTCTCTGTCGGCGTCGGTAATGGGCATAACGCCCTTGTTTGTCAGTATGTGTGTGCAGCGCGCAATCAGCATATCGGGCGCGCCCTTGGTGTAGCTGTAGGTGTTGCCGCCGTTGGTGTGTACGGTGGTCATCAGCTTGCGGCCCGAATCGAAGGGCTTTTCATTTACGCGGGGATAGTCGGCCGTCAATGCCGCATAGTCGCCGCCCTGGTTGATGAAGTAATCTACAAGCGCCGTCTCCGTGGGGTCGCCCTGAAGTCCGCTCTTGGTGGCCACGGTGTCGTTGCACAGCGCCATTATGCGCTTTAAAAGCTCGTCCTCGCCGGAGGGGCAGTAGCCGTCCTTTACGGTCATCTTGTTTAAGGTCAGCGTGCCCGTCTTGTCCGAGCAGATTATCTCGCAGCAACCGAGAGTTTCAACAGAGGGCAGGTTCTTTACGATTGCGTTGCGCTTGGACATCTTCTGCACGCCCATTGCAAGCACTATGGTAACGACTGCGGGCAGACCTTCGGGAATTGCCGCAACGGCTATGGCTACGGCGGTCATGAAGGCGTCCATAAATACGTCTACGTTGATGCCCGTGGATATGTGCGCGCATATATTTACAATAAATATTACTATTGCAATGCCGAGGACAAGGAAGGAGAGTATCTTCGCCGTCTTGGCCAGCTGCTTGTTGAGGGGGGAGGGATCTTCCTGAACCTCGGTAAGCATCTGCGCTATCTTGCCCATCTCGGTCGCCATTCCCGTGGCTACAACCACGCCGCGGCCGCGGCCGTAAGTCACCGTGCTGCCCGAAAAAGCCGTGTTGTGTCTGTCGCCCAGGGGCGCCTTTTCGTCGACAATCGCGTTGCAGTCCTTTTCAACGGGCACCGATTCGCCCGTCAGCGCGGCTTCCTCTATCTTTAAAGAGGCCGACTGTATCAGGCGCATGTCCGCAGGCACAACGTCGCCCGCTTCAAGAATTACCATGTCGCCGACTACCAGCTCTTCAGAGGGGATAACCACCTGTTCGCCGTCGCGTATGGCCTTTACAAAGGGTTTGTTCTTTGCTTTCAGTGCCTCAAGCGCGTTTTCCGCCTTGTTCTCCTGAACAAAGCCTATAATTGCGTTGATGACTACGATGAGAAGGATTACGCCGCTGTCGATAAGTTCGATCCATTCGGTCTGAACGATGGCGAGCACTGCGGAAACTACGGCCGCGGCCAGCAGAACGATGATCATCGGGTCGGTGAACTGACCCAAAAACTTTAAGATTGCGGGCTTTTTCTTGGCTTCGGCCAGCGCGTTTCTGCCGTTTTCGGCAAGGCGCTTGCCCGCTTCGGCCGTCGAAAGACCCTTCTCCGAAGAGCCTATCGCCTGATAGGTCTCTTCAATGCTCTTGTTGTGAAACATTTCACTCTCCTTAAATATTATTTTCGCCCTCCCAAAGAATGGGTATGGGTTTTTATACTGGATAACGCGGCCGCGCCGCGCGTGCCTTCGGCGCATCAATTTATCGTTCGCAGGCGCATATTATCGGGTCAATTGCACAAATCCTATGTTATTATGTGCAAAATAACTGGCAAAAAAAGTACAAAAAAAGACTTCAAGCACGGCGATGTTGTTCAGTCACGGCAATGCTAAAAGTCTTGTTACCGAAGTGCGGTGGCGCAACCGGGACATACGCCCGTGATTGTCGGCTGCGCGCTTATAACTACTCCCTTTTAAGTATGTTTAAGTTTGATATGCCAATATATTAGCATACAACTGCTGTAATGTCAAATATTTTTGGTAAATTATTGTAAAAAGCGGCGCGGGCGGTACGGGATTGATACCGCACCGCCCGCGCCTCCGACAATTATATCCGAATTTTCTATAAATTAATCCGTTTTGTATATAGACTTGCAGGCAATTATTATATATAATAATAACGCACAACAACAGTGCGCCCATCTGGGCAAATAAGTGAGGTTAATATGACAATCAAAGAAAAAATGGACGCCATCGTAGAGCAGTTCAGCTGTGTGGGCATCGTGCCCGTAATCAAGCTGGACAAGGTTGAAAACGCTGAAAAGCTCGCCAAAGCCCTGCGCGACGGCGGCATCAACTGTGCTGAAGTCACCTTCCGTGCCAAGGGTGCGGACGAGGTCATCTCCCGCATGGTAAAGGCCTATCCCGACATGTTTGTCGGCGCGGGCACCGTACTCACCTGCGAGCAGGCAGACGCGGCGTATGCCGCGGGCGCTAAATTCTGCGTCGCCCCCGGTCTCAATCCCAAGGTGGTAAAGCACTGCCTGGATAAGGGCATACCCTTTGCTCCCGGTCTCTCCTCGGCCAGCGAAATAGAGCAGGCCATAGAGCTGGGGCTTGATTTTGTAAAGTTCTTCCCCGCAGAGCAGGCGGGCGGCCTGCCCTACATAAAGTCTGTGTGCGGCCCCTACACGTCAATGCGCTTCATGCCCACGGGCGGCATCACTGCGGACAACCTCAATTCCTACCTTGCATACGAAAAGATAGTATGCTGCGGCGGCAGCTGGATAGTTCCCGCAAAGCTCCTCGACGCCGAGGACTGGGACGGCATAACGGCGCTCTGCCGCGAGGCTGTGGACAAGATGCTCGGCTTCCAGATGGTTCACGTGGGAATCAACTGCGCCAACCCCGAAGAGGCGGAGGGCGTGGCCGATATGTTCGATAACGCCTTCGGCTTCACAAAGAAGGTGGGCAACAGCTCGGTGTTCGCCTCAACGTATGTCGAGTGCATGAAAAAGCCCTTCAAGGGCAGGATGGGCCACATCGCCGTCGCCACCAACTCTGTAAAGAGGGCAATGTACCAGCTCAAGATGCGCGGCTTCACCGTCGACGAGGAATCCATAAAGTACGACGCCAAGGGCAACACCACGGTGGCGTATCTGAAGGACGACTTCGGCGGCTTTGCAGTACACCTTGTGCTGAAAAAGTAAGCGCAAGGCAGTGAAATGCCCCTTAAGCCCGATTGTAAAGGGCGTGCATTATCATAGGGGCGTGAAATGCGCATTTTCAACGCGCGTTGAGGTAAGAGATTATTATTTAAAATAATTTGTTCCGCAACGCACAGCGCAGCTGTGTATTTCACGCAGTCGCAGACTGTATTTCACGCGCCGAAGGCGTATTTCACGCAAACGCAGTTTGCATTTCACGGGCTATATTACAAAGAAAACGGATATAAAAAATATTTAATTAAATGGAGACTATATAATGAAAAAGATCGTAACCATGGGCGAGATCATGCTCCGCCTTTCCACCCCCAACAACGAAAAGTTCATCCAGGCCGACGAGTTCGACATCAACTACGGCGGCGGCGAGGCCAACGTTGCAGTTTCCTGCGCCAACTACGGCCACAAGGCTGAATTCGTGACCGCCCTTCCCGAAAACGAACTGGGCGACTGCGCGATCGCCGCTCTCCGCAAGTACGGCGTTGAAACCGACCACATCGCACGCTGCGGCGAAAGACTGGGCATCTACTACCTTGAAACGGGTTCGTCCATGCGCCCCTCCAAGGTCGTATATGACAGAGCTCATTCATCCATAACCACGGCCACCGCCAAGGATTTCGACTTCGACGCAATCTTCGAGGGCGCCGACTGGTTCCACTTCACTGGCATCACCCCCGCCGTATCGGACAGCGCCGCCGTCCTCACCGAGGAGGCTTTAAAGGCCGCTAAAAAGCACGGCGTAACCGTCTCCGTCGACCTCAACTTCCGCAAAAAGCTGTGGTCGTCCGAAAAGGCACAGAAGGTCATGACCGGCCTTATGAAGTACGTAGACGTCTGCATCGGCAACGAAGAGGACGCTGAACTCGTCCTCGGCTTCAAGCCCGGCAAGACGGACGTAACGAGCGGCGAGCTTGAGCTTGCAGGCTACAAGTCCATCTTCGAGCAGATGGTTGCAAAGTTTAACTTCAAGTATGCCATCTCTTCCCTCCGCGTATCCCACTCCGCATCGGATAACGGCTGGTCGGCATGCATCTATTCGGCGGAGACCAAGGAATTCTACCACTCCAAGACCTATTCCATCCATCCCATCGTAGACCGCGTCGGCGGCGGCGACTCGTTCGCGGGCGGCGTCATCACCGGCTTCCTCGACGGCAAGGATTTCAAGTCTGCGCTTGAATTCGGCGTTGCGGCTTCCGCGCTCAAGCACACCATCCCCGGCGACTTCAACCTCGTCTCCCGCAAGGAAGTTGAGGCTCTCGCAGGCGGCGACGGTTCGGGCCGCGTTCAGAGATAATGAAGATAGCATTTCGCACGCACGACCTCGGCGAAAAGGGCATTGACGGCCTGATATACCGCCTCCAACAGTATAAAATAGAGGCCGTTCAGCTCGTCGTCTATAAATTTATGGACGGCATAAAGCAGAAGCCGGGCAGTTTATCGCCCGAAATGGCGGAATATATCGGCAAGGCCTTAAAGGGGGCGGGCGTCTCCGTCCCCCTGATAGGTGCCTACTTCAACCCCGTTCACTCCGATAAGCATAAGGTGGCCGACTGCAAGCAAACTTTCAAGGAGTATCTGCAGTACGCCAAGGTGCTTGGTTCAAACATAGTAGGCAGCGAAACTGGCTCCTTCAACGACGACAAATGGACGTACAACCCTCTCAACCGCACGGAAGAGGCCCTTCAGACGGTCATTGAAACATTCACCGAACTTGCCGACTACGCGGCCGAACAGGGAGCGTATATAGGAATGGAGGGCGCCGCGGGGCACTGCTGTTACTGCGTAAAGCAGTTGAAGCGCGCCATAGACGGCGTCAACCGCCCCAACGTCAAGGTCATATTCGATCTTTACAACTACCTCGATATGTCCAACTATGATAAGTATATGGACATTCTCGATGAAGGCCTTGCAACCTTCGCAGGTAGAATAGTCGTGTTCCACATGAAGGACTTCGTCATAGAGGACGGCAAAGTAAAGCAGGTCGCGCCCGGCAAGGGCAACTTCGACTATCCCGCCATACTCAAAAAGATAAAGGCCTACGATAAGGACGCCGTGCTGGTGCTTGAAGGCACCACGGGCGAGGATATTGGGCCTTCGATTGAGTTTGTAAAAAACACATGGGCGCAAGCATAATGCGGGCGGTGCCCGCGTGAAATGCGCGGCTATGCCGTGCGTGAAATGAAAACGGCGAGCCATTTTCGTGAAATGCCGCCTCAACTCCTCTTTTCAATTGAGTTTATCAAAGGCGGCGTGAAATGCAACCTTGTGGTTGCGTTTAGGTGAGCATCTTTGCGCCCTTGGCGCATAATTTACGCCACAACGCACAGCGCAGCTGTGTATTTCACGCAGTCGCAGACTGTATTTCACACGCCGAAGGCGTATTTCGCGCAAACGCAGTTTGAATTTCACCAGATATTAGCGGCGTAAGCCGCACAGGAGATTTTAACAATGAAATTCGACGTCAGGTATGCAAATCATCCCGATGATTCAAAACATTACGACACTACAGAGCTTCGCAAAAAGTACTTAATTGAAAAGCTTTTCGAAGCTGACGACATTTTACTCACCTATTCCCATCAGGACAGAATTATCGCGGGCGGCGCTATGCCCGTAAACAAAGCTCTGTCCCTCGGCACCTTCAAGGAGCTTGCAACCAACTACTTCCTTGAGCGCCGCGAGATGGGCGTCATCAATATCGGCGGCGCGGGCGTCATCGAGCTCGACGGTAAAAAGTACGATATAGGCTTTAAGGAGGGCATCTACATCGGCAAGGGCACTAAGGAAGTAACCTTCTCCTCAGTCGATAAAAATAATCCCGCAAAGTTCTACATCAACTCCAGCCCCGCGCACAAGGAATATCCCACAGTTAAAATCGTAAAGCCTGTAGAGGGCAAGGAACCTCCCGCAGGCACAAGATACTGCATCCAGCGCCACCTCGGCACGGTTGAGGGCATGAACAAGCGCACTATCAACCAGTTCATTATCGGCGGTGTATGCGAGAGCTGCCAGCTTTCGATGGGCATGACCGAACTTGAAGTCGGCTCCTCGTGGAACACCCTGCCTTCGCACACCCACGAGAGGAGAATGGAGGTATATATGTACTTCGAGCTCCCCGCCGACCAGACCGTGTTCCACCTCATGGGCACCCCGCAGGAGACGCGCCACATCGTTATGCACAACGAGCAGGCCGTAATCTCTCCTTCGTGGTCGATTCACACCGGCGTGGGCACTATGAATTACACCTTCATCTGGGATATGTGCGGCGAAAACCAGACCTACGACGATATGGATAATATTGCAACGCAGGACTTGCGTTAAGCAAGTTGCGTTGAGTGAAATGCGGGCTCTGCCCGCGTGAAATACGCTTTGGCGTGTGAAATACAGTCTGCGACTGCGTGAAATACACAGCTGTGCTTGTGCGTTGTGGCAAAAATTATTATAAATATAAGTGTTTACCATAACGCAACATTTTATGTTGCATTTCACGCGCCGTAGGGGTATTTCACGCAAACGAAGTTTGCATTTCACCCATTGCTGGCAATGCAACCAAGACTTTCGTGAAACTCTAAAATAAATAACGTCGCAAGGCGAATTCATTTCGCCGCAAGCGGCCCCAATTTGTTGCGCAAGCAACCTCAGCGAGGGGAATTTGCGCGATTATATAATACGAGTGCCCTTCGGCATCGCGCAAAGGGGAGCAGGGCTCCCCGAATCACGAAAAATTGTTGCGCGTCGCCAGCGCACAATTTTTGTGAAAAATTATTAAGGGGAAATAAAAAATGGCACAACTTAAATTTGTAAACGTAAACAAAGTGTATCCCAACGGATACCACGCCGTACACGATTTCAATATGGAGATCAAAGACGGCGAATTTATCTGCCTCGTAGGCGATTCGGGCTGCGGTAAGTCCACAACGCTTCGTATGATTGCCGGCCTTGAGGATATCACCGCAGGCGAATTCTATATCGACGGCAAGCTCGCAAACCAGATGTCGTCGAGGGAGAGGGGAATAGCCATGGTATTCCAGTCCTACGCGCTCTATCCCCACTTAACCGTCGCCGAAAACCTCGGCTTCGGTCTCACTCTTGAGGGCATCGATATGGATGTAATCGATAAAAGGGTCGCCGCCACGGCAGAGATTTTAGGCCTCACGCCCTATCTCGACAGGTTCCCCCGCAATCTTTCGGGCGGCCAGTGTCAGCGTGTCGCCGTCGGTCGCGCGCTCATAAGAAAGGTGTCCATATTCCTCATGGACGAACCCCTTTCCAACCTCGACGCAAAACAGCGCGTCACCATGCGTTCGGAGATAAAGCAGATCCACCGCACGGTAGGCGCTACCACCATCTACGTCACCCACGACCAGACCGAGGCCATGACCATGTCCGACAGAATAGTTGTAATGAAGTCGGGCGGCTACGTTCAGCAGATAGGCACCCCCTACGAGCTGTACTTCAATCCCGCAAACCTCTTCGTTGCAGGCTTCATAGGCGAACCTCCCATGAATTTCCTGCGCGGCACGGTTGAAGGCGGCCACTTTGTAAACGGCTCCGTGGACTTCGATATCTCCGGCATAGTAGACGACGTGGCTTCCATCGAGGGTAAAGCGGTGGTATTTGCCTTCCGTCCCGAAGCTATCCGTCTTCCCAAGGACGGCAAGGCCGCAGACGACGAGTACCTTGTAACTTCCAATGTTGACCTCACCGAGCTTCTCGGCGACACCACCAACGTATACGCAAACGTCGGTTCTGTAAACGTAATCTTAAAGGTCAATCCTCACCATGCGCCCCGTATGGGCGACGAGTTCGACTTCGTCGTTCCCCACAAGGCGGCATACATCTTCGACGCTGAGACCGGAAATGTCGTTCCGTCGAGCATAAAGAGGAACTGATAATAATTTGCGCGCCGCCGCGCAGTTTACTGCGCGGCGGACGTTGCCGTGTTCTGCCGCTTTGCCCTGTGCTTCCCTTGCGCAAGGGAGGTGACAATAAGGTATTGCGCCGCAGGCGCACTGATACCCACCGCAATGCACGCGCAGCGTGCAATTCATGCGCACAGTCAGTAAACCTCATAATATATCGCGGGCAAAGTGCGCAATTCATGAAAACGGTCTGCCGTTTTCAATTCATGCACCGCAGGTGCAATTCATTGTCATATAAAGGGAATATCCCACTGAGGAGAGTTTTTTTCATATGGAAACTTTAAGCAAAAAAATACACAACAAACCCCAAAGACCCATTAAGATTATGCAGTTCGGCGAGGGTAACTTCCTTCGCGCGTTTGTAGACTGGATAATCCAGAATCTCAACGATAACGGCGCCATCAACTCGTCCGTTGCAGTCGTTCAGCCCATGCCCTTCGGCAGAGTGGCTGATATCGCCGCGCAGGACGGCCTGTACACCGTCCGTCTCGAAGGCATAGACAAGGGCGAAAAGGTTAAAAAGAGCCAGATCATCGACGTGATCGGCGACTGCATCAACCCCTTCACCGATTACGAACACTTCCTCTCCTACGGCGAGAGCGAGGATTTGCAGATAATTATTTCCAACACCACCGAGGCGGGCATTGCCTACGACCCTGCCGACACCGATTTTACCCAGTGTCCCAAGTCATTCCCCGGCAAGCTTCTGGCCCTGTTGAAGCGCAGATATGACCACTTCAACGGCGATATGACCAAGGGCCTTGCGATAGTTCCCTGCGAGCTTATCGACAACAACGGCGACGAGCTGTACAAGTGCCTCACCCAGCTTGCCGAACACATCGGCTACGACAAGGCGTTTATAAACTGGCTGCACAACGCCAACCATTATACTTCCACGCTCGTAGACCGCATCGTCCCCGGCTATCCCAAGAACGAGATAGACGCTATCCGCGAGGAGTGCGGCTATATCGACAACAACGTCGTCAAGGGCGAAATTTTCCACCTTTGGGTACTTAAAAAAGAGCCCTATATCCAGAGCATATTCCCCGCCGATTCAACGGGCCTCAACGTCATCTTCGCCGATGACATCAAGCCCTACAAACAGCGCAAGGTAAAGATACTCAACGGCTCGCACACCGCAATGGTGCCCGTCGCATATCTCTGCGGCATAGACACCGTCGGCGAGGCCGTAAACGATCCCACTATAGGCAAGTTCGTGCGCGACTTCGTATTCGACGAGGTCAATCCCACGATAGATCTGCCCCAGGATCAGATGGTGGCCTTCGCAACCTCCGTCATAGAAAGATATCAGAACCCCTATATCCGTCATGAGCTCATGTCCATTGCGCTCAACTCGACGACCAAGTTCCGCACCCGCCTTCTGCCCACGCTTACGGACTACGTGCGCATCAAGGGCAAGCTGCCTCTGCACCTCGTGTTCGCGTTTGCGGCGCTCTGCCTCTTCCACAAGGGCAAGAGGGGGGACGAGGCAATCGCCCTGAAGGATGATCCCGCCCTTTTGGAGCACTGGACGAAGATGTGGAACGAATGCGGCACAGACTATAAGAAGTTCGCCAAAGAGGCTCTCGGCTGGAAGGAAGCGTGGGAGATGGATATGAACACAATTCATCCCGCCCTTGCGGACACCGTTGCCGGCTACCTCAAGGAGATGGAACAGAAGGGCATGAGAGCCGCCGTAGAGGAATTTGTAAATGGCTAAAAAATCTATAATCATCAACCCTTTGGACAATGTGGCCGTCGCCCTCACAGACCTCGTTAAAGGGGACATATATGAGGGTGTAACGCTCACAGAGGACATAACTAAGGGTCATAAGTTCGCCCTCAGACCCATAAAGGAAGGGGAGAACATCATAAAGTACGGCACGGCCATCGCGCACGCCACCAGGGATATCGTCCCCGGCGAGCACGTGCACACGCACAACGTGGCCACCAACCTCAACGAAAATCTTGAGTACACCTACAACCCCGTCGACTGCACCCTGCCCAAGGGCAAGATGAGGCAGGTCAACGTATATCACCGCAAGAGCGGCGAAGTGGGCATACGCAACGAGCTGTGGGTAATCCCCACCGTCGGCTGTGTAAACGGCCAGGCCAAGGAGATTGTTGAAACCTTCAAGGCAAAGTACGGCGAGGAGGGCACGGACGGCGTGTTCACCTTCCCTCACCCCTACGGCTGTTCGCAGCTGGGCGACGACCACGAGCGCACCAAGTTCATGCTCCAGAAGATGGTTCGCCACCCCAATGCGGGCGGCGTGCTGGTGCTCGGTTTAGGCTGTGAAAACAACCAGATGGCGGCCTTCAAGGAAGGGCTCGGCAAGGTGGACGGGAGCAGGATAAAGTTCCTCGTCTGCCAGGAAGTCGAGGACGAGATAGAGGCGGGCGTGGAGCTCTGCCGTCAGATTGCCGAAGAGATGAAGAAGGACAGGAGGGAGCCTACCGACATCTCCTGCCTCAAAGTCGGCTTAAAGTGCGGCGGTTCGGACGGCCTTTCGGGCATAACCGCCAATCCCCTCGTGGGCTTCTTCTCAGACTACATCGTCTCCGTCGGCGGCACGTCCGTCCTGTCCGAAGTGCCTGAAATGTTCGGCGCCGAACAGCAGCTTATGAACCGCTGCAAGGACGAGGCTACGTTCAAAAAGGCTGTAAAGCTCATAAACGACTTCAAGGACTACTTCCGCGCCAACGGCCAGCCCGTGGGCGAAAATCCTTCGCCCGGCAACAAGGCGGGCGGCATAACGACGCTTGAGGACAAGTCGTGCGGTTGCACGCAGAAGTCGGGTTCGGGTCCCATAACCGACGTCGTGTTCGACGACGGATATGTCACGGCCAAGGGCTTAAACCTCTTAAACGGCCCCGGCAACGATATGTGCGCCGTAACCAACCTCGGCGCGGCGGGTTGCCATCTCGTGCTCTTCACCACGGGCCGCGGCACGCCATTCGGCGGGTTTATCCCCACCCTTAAAATCGCCACCAACAACGAGCTCGCCGCCAAGAAGTCCAACTGGATAGACTTCAATGCGGGCGCCGTGCTCGACAGCGACTTCGATACCCAGCTTGAAAAGCTCATCGACCTCATTGTGGAGGTTGCCGGCGGCAAACAGACCAAAAACGAAATCAACAATACTAGAGAAATTGCAATCTTCAAAACGGGAGTTACATTATAATGAAAGCATTTATGGATAAAGATTTTCTTCTCGACACCGAGACGGCCAAAAAATTGTACCATGAGCATGCTGAAAATATGCCCATAATCGACTATCACTGCCATCTTCCTCCCAAGGAGATCTACGAGGACAAAAAGTTCCGCAACCTCACCGAGGTGTGGCTGGGCGCGGGCGACAGGTTCGGCGACCACTACAAGTGGCGCGCCCTCCGCGCAAGGGGATACGAGGAGGATTCAATCTCCGGCCCCGACGACGATTACAAAAAGTATATGCAGTTCGTAGAGTCCATGCCCTACTTTGTCGGCAACCCCTTATACCTCTGGTCTCACCTCGAAATGCAGAGGTATTTCGGCATCAACGACGTAATCTGCCCCAAGAATGCGGAAAAGATCTGGAAGCAGGCCAACGAGGTCCTTGAAACGCTCTCCGCCCGCAAGATGATGGAAAAGTTCAACGTCAAGACGGTGTGCACGACGGACGATCCCGTCGATTCACTCGAATGGCATAAGAAGATGAACGAGGACAAGACCTTAAAGGTCAGCGTTCGCCCCGCGTTCAGACCCGACAAGGCCATAAATGTAGAGCTGTCCTGGTTCAAGGACTGGGTTGCCCAGCTCAGCAAAGTCGTCGGCCGCGAGCTCAAAACGCTCGAAGATTTTACAAACGCCCTCGCAGAGCGCATTGCCTTCTTCGATTCGATGGGCTCCAAGCTGTCCGACCACGCTCTCGACGTAGTTCACTACGCTCCCGCGACCTATGAGGAGGCAAACGCCATCTACCTCAAGGGCCTCAAGGGTGAATACATTTCCGAAGAGGAGCAGGATAAGTACAAGGGCTATATCCTCGTGTTCCTCGGCAAGCAGTATGCAAAATACGGCTGGGTACAGCAGTATCATATAGGGGCTCTTCGCAACAACTCCAAGTCAATGCTCAAAAAGATCGGCCCCGACACCGGCTTCGACGCAATCGAGGATGCGGTATATATGGAAAAACTTTCCGCCCTTCTCGGCGCGCTCGACGAGCAGGACGCTCTGCCCAAGACCATCTTGTACTGCCTCAACCCCCGCGACAACTATGCTTTAACCGTCCTTGCCGGTTGCTTCCAGAAGGAAGGTGTCAAGGGCCGCGTTCAGGTCGGCACCGCATGGTGGTTCCTCGATCAGCTCGACGGAATGAAGCAGAACTTAGAGACGCTGATGCAGGTCGGCCTTATCGCGCAGTCCGTCGGCATGCTTACCGACAGCCGTTCCTTCCTGTCCTATCCCCGTCACGAGCTGTACAGGCGCCTTCTCTGCCAGATGCTCGGCCACTTGGTTGAAAACGGCCAGTATCCCGCCGAGGAGATGGATACGCTCGGCAAGATTGTCGAGGACGTCTGCTACAATAACGCGAAAGAGTACTTTAACTTTTAACGCAAATTAAGCGCTGGCGACGCGCATAATTTGCCGTTATCTGAGGAGCTCCGCTCCTCTTTGCGCGATATATAGGGGCACTCCAATATATAATCGCGCAAATTCACCTCAGGTGAGCTCGCTTGCGCGACAAATTGGGTCCGCTGGCGGGGAAGTGAATTCCCCTTGCGACGTGAATTAATTAGTTTCGCTCGTGTCGTGCAGTAGCGCGACACGCAGCGAGGTTGCTGTGGTCGGCGGCGTTTAACGGCAGAAATGAATTCCGCCTACGCCGCTCGGCATTAAGATATTTAAAATAATCGCGGCAATTCACTGTGCTGCGCGAACGCAATGTTGCTCTGCCGAGGCGCAGGTATGCGAAAATTGTGACTACTTCGGCGAAATGAATTCGCCTTGTAACGTAAGTAAATTTTAATCGCCCGTTTCACGCTGTTGTGTGAAACGGGCGATATATTTTGTTCCTTCCCTAATCCCTATACCCTAACCTCTTATCCCTTAAAATTTAGTTATTTGGCATATATTGGCGGGGCAATTAATAAAATAGATATGGCTTGTCCCGCAATTATTTCATTTCTTTGCTTTCGTGCGCGGCCCACGCGGCCTTGGCTTTGGTCAGTCTGTCTTCGGCGTCGGCAATTTGACGCTCGTTCAATTGATTGCACCATACTACGGGGTCTGGCTCACTTTCGCACGTCAGGTTGCCGTAGGCAAAGCGCGCCGTGCGGTTGCGGTAGGTGTCGTTCCATCTGTCAAACAAGGCGGGATTGATGTGCCTGCCCAGCGTGCAGTTTATAAACTGACACTTGCCAAAGTCTCTCCAAGGTCTGGCCAGGTAAACGCTGCCTTCCTTTGCACCGCCGTCGGCGAATCTGCAGTTTATAAAGGTGTATCCGTTGGCCTGTTTCAGACTATGCGCGGGTGCCGCAACAAAACCGTACTCCCTTTGGTCGTGCAAACTTATCAGCTCGCACCCGTCAAAGTACGCCTCGGCGCAGCCGAAAATATAGTCTACGGTGCCATATATGCGGCACTTTTCGTAAATCTGCACCGAGCCGCCCTCCATATACAGCTGTTCTCTGGGGATAAACCCGTCATAGTAGGCGGGGTCGTCCGTAAGTCCCGAATATCTCACAACCAGATCATCGGGGAAGGGTGCGGTGAACAGGGTGTCCTGTTCGGACTTTAAATCAATGTTTTTGGCATAGAACAGGGGGGTGTTTACCGAAAGCGCAACGCATTGCCCTACCTTGCGCGCGTCTTTATTTGTATTTGCTATGGTTAGATTCTCTAACGAGCAGCCGTTACCCGTAACGCAGGCCGTATATGTGCGGAATGTGTTGTATTCCCTGCCGTCGGAATGGGATTTTCTGGCGAAATCGTTCCATTTTATTATAGTTGTTTCACGGTTCGCGCCAATAATTTTAACGTTGTCGCATTTTATCCACAGTTTGTCTATATACTCACCCTCGGCCAAATATATTGTGGTGGGGCGGGTCAGTTTATCCAATATATTCTGCAAATTATCTCTTGGTGTAAGGTGTAAAACGTCCATAAAAAAGCTCCTGAAAGGTTTGTAAAGATATTGTAGCACACGCCTAGGGGCATTGTAAATATAATGTAAAAACTTTTTTGTGAAACAATTAAAAATTTGCTGGATTTGTATTGATTTTTTAAAAAGTGCGTGTTATAATGTGTACGTTAAATGTGATTATGCAACATAATTCGTGCACAAAAATGTGTAAATAATATTGATATGCGAAAAAACGGTTCAAGACTAATTTCAATTCAACAGTACAAAGCTACAGATTTGTTTTTATTTGCTTTAATTTTAATTGTTTTTGAGGTTTTGAATTTTTTTGCCGTTACAAAATGGTTTGTCGGGGCTGCTTTTTTCACTTTCTCTCTTGCAATTCCCATTTGTGTTGTTGTTATGATGAGGTGGGGATGGATAAGCATTATATATGCTGTGTGTGACGGATTATTTTATTGCTTGATGCTCTGTATTCAATATAATCAGTCGGGAAATATATTTGAATGGTTCCGTTGGATACAATATGGTATTGGGGGAGCGTTTATTGCGTTGACAATGGTTTATTTTCATTTTGTCGGCAAGGAACGTATACGACAGTCCTGGTGGTTATCTGCTCTTTCAGTAGTTATTGCTTGGATATCAGTGATGCTTGGACGTTCAATTATGTACTCGGCATGCACAGGAGAAAATTTTGTTGGCGTATTGCTTAGTATTTTATCTACTGATTTCCTGTCTATGGTGATAGGTGTGGTTGTGATACTGGTTCTGCGCAAACTCGATGGGATGTTTGAAGACCAGAAGTTATATCTTGCAAGGCTGGATAAGGAAAAGCGTGATAAAATGCAGCGCGATACGTTTGGCGATGGACCTGTTGAGATAAACGAGGAGTTGTTGTCTGCCTTCAATGATAACAATGATTTATATTAATTTTCGGTGCGCGGAAAAGTGCACCCATAAATAAATCTATATAAATGTATTCTTTTTTATGGTAATGGAGGGATTGCATGTTTAAACTCAAATATGATGATTTCCTTGTCTATGATGAGTCGACCGGTACGTACTCAATGTCGGCAGAGCAGCAGGTAAGGGATCAAACGGAGAAGAGTCACTGGAAGAACACAGGACTAACAATTTTAAAAGATTGGCGCCTGTATATAATGCTCATTCCGATGATCCTTGTTTACTTGTTGTGGAAGTATATGCCGATGTACGAGCTAATTGCCAGCTTTAAGTACGGTACGGAGATATCTGCTCTCGACAGGGATTGGGTAGGAGCGTCAAATTTTGAGACAATTTTTACGAATGTTACTTATTCGGTTCAATTCTGGAGGGCTTTCCGCAATACGTTTACGTTGGCGTTTTATGGATTGCTTTTCGGCTTCCCTATGCCAATAATTCTGGCGCTCTTTTTCAACGAGGTTCGCTCAAATATAACTAGAAGTATTATTCAGGTTTGTGTTTATCTGCCTAAATTTCTCTCAACCGTCGTCGTAACCACTTTGGCAATATCGCTTTTCCGCGGTCCTAACGGAGCCGGTACTGAAATGGGTATTGTGTCGAAGTTTATTACGATGATCTGCGGTGCCAATTCAGATATTGGTATGCAAGCAGATGTTGTTGGTAACGGCCTGATTTACTCTACAAGATACTTTAGAGCAATCTATATTGTCACCGACTTATGGGAGCACGCGGGCTATGATTCAATCGTATTCTTTGCGGCGATAATAGCTGTATCGCCCACATCGTATGAGGCGGCGCAGATAGACGGCGCCGGCAAGATGCAACAGATGCGTTACGTCGTTCTGCCCAGCATCCTTTCGACCGTTGTTATAATGCTCATTATGAAGATGGGATCGTTGTTATCCATAGGTTACGAAAAATTGTACCTTTTCTGTAGCGGACCCACCATAGGCAACTACGAGGTTGCAAGCGTTGTGTCTACTTTGGCTAATAGCTGGGGTGCTAATCAGAATACGGCGGCTTATGGTATTGCGGGCGAGATGATGAATAATATCATTGGTATGATTTTAGTCATCGGCTCCAACTTTATTGCCAGAAAAGCGTCTGACGTATCGCTGTATTAAGTATTTAAGGAGATAAAAATTATGAAGAGAAAAATGGAAATATCCGAATTAATCTTTAAGATTGTTTCGTATGTGTTTCTTATAATTTTTGCTGTAATGTGTGTTTATCCCCTTATATACGCTTTGAGTGCAGCGTTCAGTTCCAGGGGAGCGATTGATGCGAACCAGGTTGTCCTTTGGCCTATGATAGGAAATTCAACGGACGGCTATAAATTTGGTGCTATGATTGATGCGTTTGCCTACGTTGTAATAGAAAGAGGCAATGAGTTTTGGATATCTTATTCAAATACGCTGTTTCTGTGCTTTATAGGAACTATATGGTGTCTTGTATATTCTATTTTGGGCGCATATGCTCTATCCAAAAAAAGGCTGGTGGGTAGAAGAGGGTTCAATTTCTTCCTTGTATTTACAATGTGGTTCTCTGCAGGCATCGTTCCTCAGTTTCTAAATTATCAGCGCACAGGTAATATAATGGCCGCTATGGTCGGCAGTTCTTATAATGAAATTGATCTGAAGTGGCTGATTATTCTTGCAATGGGCATGAATGCTACAAACCTTATTCTTCTTCGCAATTCATTTGAAGGTGTTCCTTCAGAGATTGAAGAAGCGGCAAGAATAGACGGTGCCACCGAAATGCAGATACTTTTTAAAGTTTATATACCTATGAGTAAGGCTACAATTGCTACTGTTGCTCTGTTCTTTGGTATCTCTCGCTGGAACGGATATTTCTGGGCGCAAAAAGTTTTACCCCAGGGGCAAAGTTATTCTTGGCCGGTGCAAGTGTTTATACGTACCTTCCTTGAAGAATATACTGATTTAATTTCGCCTCTTCAAGACGGTTTCGTTTGGGATGAGTCTTTCTCTACTGTATCTGCGGCATACGCAATGGTTGTATGTGGTGTTATACCGATACTGATAATCTATCCCTTCATCCAGAAGTACTTTGCGAAGGGCGTAAATATGGGCGGCGTAAAGGAATAATAAAGTTTTCAATTTTCACACTTATTGTGAATAAGCCTTTGCGGGGCAAAGCGTTCCCCTGCTTTGCAAAGGTAAAATAGGGCGGGAACGGAAAAAGACCTAACAATAAAATAAAAATAAGGAGAAATATAATGAACAAACAAAAAACCAAAAAACTTGCCTTTGCGGCAGTGGCTATGGTTATGGCAGGGTCGATGATGTTCTCGCTTGCCGCATGCACGCCTACGAATAGCGGCGACAACGGCAATAACGGCGGTAACAACGGCTCTGGTAATACCAATCAGGGCAACACCTATCCTGATTTGACTATACCCGAAGCAAAAGCTACGACTTCCGCATCTGATATTTACGATAAGCTGCGTGAAAAAGACTCTCTTGGCGAATATATCGCTGCAAAGAATTCAGCTTGGCAGAGATTGTGGGACATGTATGAAAATGGCAGTTCTACATCCACTTCAGGCAAGCAGGAGAAATATACTGTTGCTGAAAGTTATCCTTCAACGACAGAGCTAAGATTCGATATAGGCGATAAGCCTACGAGGTCGGTATCTTATGCCAATGCAGGTATTATTTCCGGTACGGCTACTCTTCCAGATGGAAAGTCTTATACCGCAACCTCTTTAAAACCTGCTTGGGCCGCTCTTCAGGAATCGCTTGACCTTCAGGTTGTTGACGCTTACAGTAAAGACTCAAATAAGGTTACAGAGGCGCTTACTAACGCATCTGATCCTCTTTCCGCCAGGGATGTTATTACTGATGGCGTAACCCAAATCAATAATAATAGTGAACATTTCCTTGACCTTTCAAATTATCTCGAATATATGCCCAACTATGCAGAGTTCCTTGAAGAGAACCCCGTAGTTCGTCTGTCGCTTACTTCGAGCACTACAACTGGCGCAATGTATGCCGCGCCTTACTTTGATGGTTATAATGATATTGAAAAGTATGAGCTTTTCAAGACCAACTGGGTAGAGGCATTGCTTGACAATACGACTGGCGGCGATACAAGTACCACGTTCAAGAGCCATGCACAAACTAAGGAGCTCAGCGCAACTACTTATGCTTCTATTGAATCATTCATGGGTACGACAGGCAAATGGAACACATCTGTTCTTGACAAAGATGGGAATGTAGTCTCTGCAGGCATTGATGTTAACTATGACAAAGCTCTTGAGGCTGCCAAGGCTGAATCTTCTCCTCTCGGTGCAGCAATCAAAGAAGCTGCAGGCAGGGCATATACCACAGAGGGCGCGGTGTCCGGTAATATCGTTGATATTATGAACTTTGCCATCAATTACTCCGCAGGCGAAGTTACCGGCGCTGAACTCCTCAAGATTCTTCAGGAATATATCAAGGTCGCCTATTATGTCGGCGGCACTGATACTCCTTTCTACACTCAGTCCGGCTATAATCTTTCTGATGTTTTTGTCGGTTATTGTGCCGCTTGGGATGTAGATCTTTATGCAGCGCTCGGCCGTGTCCTCGTCACCAATCCTTCTCTTATCAAATCTGGTAGTTCAGGCAGCACTATAGGTGGCGCCAACGCAACATCACTTGCCAACCTCTATCTTGTTGCTGCTCGTCAGTCGAATATGCAGCGTATGATTGATACAACTTCGCTTGTTGGTGAACTGTATGGTGTGCGCGGGCTCGAAAGCAAGAACTTATATAGCTATATTGATGCCAACGGTAATCTTCAGGATCCCCGTGGTGATCTTGAGTCATATGAAGCCTTCAATAACTTCAGCAAGTTCTATGCAGAGGGCCTTGTATTTGCGGGTGGTAACGCCAAAGATGCGGAAACATCTTTCTATACTGAAAACGGTATTGAAGCATTGTCCTATCACGACTATGTAAATACGCAGACTCCCACAGGCTACCAGCTTGATGGTACTATTTCAGGTCAGTATGCTCTTGAGGATGGTTATTATTTCACACCTGTGCTCACTCCCGTATCAAAGTGGAATACACAGAGTAAATATGATGCAGAGACTCTTGAGCCTGTATACGATACGTATATGAGATTTACTGAGTCTTGGCGTACAGTAAAGGATACGGGCTTTGCTGTTCCTGTAGATGCTGTTAAGAATAATCCTGAAAAGCTGGCAGCAGTTCTTGCTTTCATAGATTATCTTTTCTCAGATGATGGTCAGATTGAAATGACATATGGTCCTATGGCTTCCGACGCAGAAAGTACTGGCGGTTTCTGGTATAACCGTGAAGCTACCGCAACAGAAGTTAAGGCAGGTACCTACTTCACTTACAAGGGAAAGAATTACTATTCTGAAACAGAATATTCCGGCAAGTATCAGCCTACTGTTACGGATAAGGTTCAGGATCTCTATGTAGGCCAAACTGTTAATGGACTAAATGTTAGCACAAACAGCACCGGTGGTTGGCAGTCCGGCGCAGCATGCGCAAGGTCTTATACTAACTTTGCAAGGCACGTGATCGGTTCGGCTCTTCCTATAGGCAACAAGCTCCAGTCTTTCGAATTCCAGATGACCAGTGCAATGGGCCGTGATGGCGCCCTTAAGGTCGACAGAGCTCTGTCAGCCGGTGTTATCAAGCACACCGAAGTTGCCTTTGATGTCAATTCTTGGTATATCTGTGTTCCTACACTTCTGCCTTATACTGATGCTGAAAAACTGACCAATACGCAGGCAATAAACGTATCAGACTTTGCTGAGACGAGATATTTCACAAACAATAAGAAAGCGACGACTAACCTCTATTGGGAAATCATTAAATATGGTTTCGATGCTTCTCAGTATTCAGAGATGTTCAATCAGCTTGGTTTGTCCAAGGCATGAGTGTAAACTCAAATTCAAATAAAATTTAATCTTGTTTGCTCGGCCGCCCGTCCGTTGGGGTGGGCGGCCGATAAAACATTTGGGGAAGATGAAATGAAAACTCAAATGAGATTCCAAAAAATATTAACGTTAGTTTCCTTGGTTACCGCAGCACTTTCGTTTGTGCTTGCAGTATTCTATTGTAGCGGTATAATATATCAGTCTCAGGCCTATACGTCTGTTAAGAATGCTGATAGTACTACTTTAGGAAATAACGTTATAAACGCTGATGCTTTATACGAGTATACGCAGAGCGCTAATAATACACTCGTAATTTTAGCGATAGTATTTATCCTTGTAATAACTACTTTGTATATCACGTCCACAAATAAAAGGCGCAATTATTATATAACCAATTATATTTCGATTGCGTTGGTTGTCATTTATTCAACGGTTTTTGCGATAATTTTATTTTCGATTTGCAGTCAGACGGCTGTGCTTGCCGGACAAATAGATATGGCTAAGTGGCAGGAGTTGGTTGCAGAGTTTACTACCGATAGATATGGGAATAAAACTTTTGTTAATCCCCAAAATTATTCCGAAAGTTACATAACCGTAATACTTGGATTTATCCTTGGTGTGGTTATAATAGTTGAAGTCGCCGCTTGGGTATTAAACACTGTTTGGAAAATTAAATTGATGAAAGGGGAAAAGGCTCTTCTTGCAGGAAATATTTCTAAGGAGGTAGCGTAAATGAAGTTGCTTAAACCCGTTAAGCATAGCGTTTTGCAAGACGACATTCTTCGTTATAAAAAGAATAAGTTTGCAGGAAATTTTGCGTTGCTTGCTTTGGTTTTCAATTGTTTATATTTTACAATGTTATATGCTGTACATGCTACTCAGATATATAATGCGCTGATTGGCTTGTCTGTTATAGTAAATCTTCTTGTATTGCTTGCTGGTTTTTATTGCTCAGAAGGAATCAAGAACTATAATAAAAAATTTAGTTTTGCTCTGTTTGTATTAGCAGCAATTCAGATAGTCAGAATTTTCGTTTACCCTATAATGGGTATAACTAACGGTTGGCTTACAGGCAATTATTATTTTGGAACTTCAATGTCTGTTGGAGCAAATGGCGCGATAATGATAATTTATCTTGTCGTGTCAGCGGCCTGCTTTATTGTTTCTGGCGTGCAAGGATTCTTAGCAGCACAACGTCTTGAAGGGTTTCAGAAAAAGATTGACAGCGGTGAAATTTCCGTTGAAAAATCCCTTGCTGAACTTGATGAGGCAGATAAGTTGGCTTCTGCCGAGGAGGTAGATAATGGCTAACGTAAGCTTGCAACATATAGAAAAAATATATGATGGTGGAGTTCAGGCTGTTTGGGATTTCAATATTGATATCAATGATGGCGAATTCATAGTACTTGTCGGTCCATCGGGATGTGGCAAGTCTACTACCCTTCGTATGGTAGCAGGTCTTGAAGACATTACTAGTGGTAAACTGATAATTGATGGGAAAGACTGCACTCGTGTTCCTCCTAAGGACAGAGATATTGCAATGGTTTTCCAGAATTATGCCTTGTACGGCCATATGACTATTTATGAAAATATGGCTTTCTCGCTTACACTTCGTAAAGAGAATAAAGAGATTATTCACCGCAAAGTTATGGCTGCGGCTGAAATTCTCGATCTCAAGACGCAACTTAATAAAAAGCCAAAGCAACTTTCAGGTGGTCAGCGCCAGCGTGTTGCAATGGGACGAGCAATAGTTCGCAATCCAAAGGTCTTTCTTTTCGATGAGCCTCTCTCAAACCTTGATGCTAAGCTTCGTGGTTCAATGAGAAGAGAGATAATGCTTTTACACAAAAAGCTGAATGCGACGATGATGTATGTCACACACGATCAAACTGAGGCCTTGACTTTGGCAGACAGAATTGTGTGTATGTCTATGGGACATGTTCAGCAGATAGGTAAGCCTATTGAGCTTTACGAACATCCTGCAAATACTTTTGTAGCAACATTCATTGGGCTTCCGCCAATGAATATGTTTGAAGGAAAGATTGAAGGGAATAAGTTTGTCAATGAGTTATTTACATACACGCTCAATGATGAACACACTCGAATGCTTAAGGACTATGATGGCAAGGAAGTAATTCTTGGTGTTCGTCCTGAAAATATGACGAGGGAGGGGAATATACCTTTCACCGTTACGAACAACGAAAATTTGGGGATGAATACTCTTGTTCATGGTAAAATTGCCGATAAAAAAATAGTGGTTTGCAAGTTTGCCGAGTGGTCAACATATAAATTTGGTGATAAAATTAAACTGGGTTTCAATGAAGAGAAGATGAATTTTTTCGATAAGGAAACCACATTGGCTATATTATAAGGAGGTGTTCTATGGCTGAGTTTAAAGATGAAGCGACATCAGTTGCTGTTGGCCGCAAAGAATCCGTTGGAGCCAAGATCAAAGAGTGGGGACGTAAAAAAATTGTGGCTCTAAAAAGAAGGCCGCAGAATATTCCTTTTGTAGCTCTTATTATCACGTCATTTACTTACCTTATCGCACTGAATATTTTGTCTCAGGGGCCTGTTAAGGATCTTCCTGGTGCACCTTGGTTAGGATTTTGTGTCTTTGCGAATACTTTATTTTCAATTCTTATTTTAGCACTATACCTCAACATCTTTCCTAAATACCCTAAAGTAAATAAAAAAACGGGTAAAAAAACAAAGACAAATTATGTTATGCTTGTTTTAGTCTTTGTTTTTATTGCAATACTTATAACATGTGATATAATGTATTATAACATTTCTCTTTCGCAGATTGCGGGCAGTGAAAGCCTTTTCTTTGGTACGATAGAACAAGCAGAGGCGTTCAGTGCCTATTGGAGTGAAAGTTTTGCTTCTAATCCTGTTTTGAATATTACATATTATAGGGAAAATCTTGTTGCTGCAATGGAGTTTTCAATAACCCATCTTGTAATGGTCTGTGTTAGCGCAGTGTTACTAGCCACATTGCCTTTATATAAGAAGTTGATCATGAAAATCAATACAAGCAAGGAGCTTGAATCTACGCAACTCTCTGAAGCGATTGACGTGGAAGATGGTGATTGAGATTAATTAATTTTAATTCTTACGACAATAACCGGCAAGTATACTTGTCGGTTATTGTTAAAATCTGTAAAAATGGCAAAGAAAAAGAAAGATAAAGAGACTACAATTACAAACTATTACGATCTTAAGAAAGATGATATTGACGAGCTGGTAGCTGCTCTTAAAGGCGAAGAAACAACCCAACCCGATAATCTTTCGATGAACATCGAAGAAATCACAGGGGAGAAGGCTCCTTCGGCTAAGGGAAAAGATCAGGAGTTTGATCCGTACAAACGTGATAAGCTTTCGAAGTTGCCTGCATGGTTTAAGGCTTTTTTTATAAAATTTTGGTTTGCCGGGGCGGTTTGCTATTTTGTAAATATGGGATTGGGTGTTTATATTTCAAATGCCGAAGACCTACTGTTGCTTGACGGTGTAGTTATGGGTATACTTGTTGATTGCATTGTTAACCCAATATTTAGAATGATTGAATCTGATAGGCGTGAATATGATTGGTATATTATGTTCCCCTTCCCATTCAAAAAATTTTGGACATTTTTTGCTAATATCCTTTATTATATCATTGTATTTATAGGTGTAAATTATGTTTACATGGGCATCAATTTAGTGCTACAAGCAATAAACGAGAACTGGTATTTGGCCTTAGAGCCGCTACTATTTGGCGTATTTGCTTTTTTCATCGATATGGTCTTTATCGGAATTAAAGATTTAATTGTATATCTTATAAAAAAACATAAACGTAAAAAGGCAGAGGAGGTACCCACCGATGTTTAAGCAACTCTTTGTGTCGAGCGTTTCGGCATGCTTCGAGCTTCAAAACAGCAATCCCTATTACAGCCCTGAAAAATATACCGTCTGTCTCAACGGAAAGGCTGCCGGGGAGAAGGACAGCAACGTCTTTTCTCTCTTCAACCTCACTCCCGATACCGAATATACCGTAAAAATTTCGTGCGGCCCCGAAGAATTGAAATTCCGCACGCTCAAAGAGAGCGGCTGCGTTAATGTCAAAGACCTGGGCGCCAAGGGCGACGGCGTGACGGATGATACTTACTATGTTCAGATGGCCATCGACAGCTGTCCCAAAAACGGCCGCGTCGTCATCCCCGAAGGCTCCTTCTATGTCCGCCCCATCGTCTTGAAGAGCGACATCACCCTGGAGATCAAAAAGGGCGGCGAGCTCCTCGGCGACATTGTGGAGGAGCACTATCCCTACGTTCCCGCAAAAATCGAATACGACGACGGCACTGAGGATATCTTGGCCACGTGGGAGGGCAATCCCTATCCCTGCCATCAGTCCTTTGTGTCGGCCTACAAGCAGAAAAATATAAAAATCGTCGGCGAAGGCACGATAAACGGCAATGCCGACAAGTCCACGTGGTGGGCCACCCCCAAGGGCAGGGCAGTTGCGCGCCCTCGTCTCGTCACGCTCAATAAGTGCGAGGACGTCGTCATGCACGGCGTAACCTGCAGGAACTCGGCGGCGTGGAACCTTCATCCCTTCTTCTCGAAGAACCTCGGTTTCTACGACCTGCGCGTGCAAAATCCCTACACCGGCCCCAACACCGACGGCCTCGATCCCGAAAGCTGCGACAAAGTCGATATAATGGGCTGCATCTTCTCGGTCGGCGACGACTGTGTGGCCATCAAAGCCGGCAAGATTTATATGGGCTCAAAATATAAGACGCCTGCCAGCCGCCATACGTTGCGCAACAACCTCTTCCAGGACGGCCATGGCGCGATAGTGCTGGGCTCCGAAATTTCAGGCGGCGTAAAGGATCTCACCGTCTGCCAGTGCGTGTTCAAGCATACCGACAGGGGTCTGCGCATAAAATCGCGCAGGGGCAGGGGCAAGGATTCGATTATCGACGGCGTACTCTTTGAAAATATCAAGATGATAAACGTCATCACGCCCCTTGTTTTGAATATGTATTATTTCTGCGATCCCGACGGCCACACCGAATACGTCTGGTCGCGCGAGAAGCGCCCCGTCGGCGACGACACGCCGTATATGGGCAAGTTTACCTTCAGAGACATCGAGTGCACCGACTGTGAATGTATGTGCGCCTATTTCGACGGCCTTGTCGAACAGCCCGTAAAGGAGATCGTTCTCGAAAACGTGTCCTTCTCCTTTAAGGCAGATGCCAAGCCCTTCAAGCCCGCCATGCTTGAATTTGTGCGCGAGTACTGCAAGGAGGGCATATATATAGACAATGTCGAAAAGGTCACGCTCAAAAACGTCACCTTTGAGGGCGTAGAGGGCCCGACCATAATCAAAAAGAACTGCGGGAAACTTATCGCGGAATAAGGGGGGAATATGGATTACGCAATAATAGACAGGTATATCGACAGGCTGATTGAGGACACAAAGCCCGAAGCGCCCATCTGGAATATAGAGAACATCCGCCACGGCAAGGCACCGGGCTGGAACTATATCGACGGCTGTATGATGACCTCGCTCTATTCTATCTACCAGAGCACGGGCAACAAGAAGTACTTAGATTTTATCGACAGCTTTGTCGATTACTATGTCTATGAGGACGGTTCTATAAGGGGCTACGAGCTGGAGATGTACAACCTCGACAACATAAACGAGGGCCGTATTCTCTTTGATCTGTATAAGGAGACGGGCAAGGAGAAGTACAACAAGGCCATAGAGCTTCTTCACCGCCAGCTCGAAGGCCAGCCCCGCATTACGATCGGCAACTTCTGGCACAAGAAGATCTACCCCAATCAGGTCTGGCTGGACGGCCTGTATATGGCGCAGGTATTCTCCGCGCGCTATGCGGGCGAACGCAGCGGCGGTGATTATTCCGATGTGCTCAGGCAGTTCGCCAACGTATATGAGCACATGTACGACAGAGAGAAGAGGCTTTACTACCACGGCTGGGACTATTCGAAGTCGGCCTTCTGGGCGGATAAGCAGACGGGTCTCTCCAAGTCCTTCTGGCTGCGCGCGGACGGCTGGTATACCGTCGGACTCATCGACGCAATCAGTTACATAACCGACGAAGAGGTAAAGGCCAAGCTCTCCGACATCTTCCTCACGACAATCGAGGGGCTGGAGCAGTATATTGACCCCCAGGGTCATATGTTCTATCAGGTCATCGACCAGGGCGGCCGCGAGGGCAACTACCTCGAAACTTCGGGTTCTGCGATGATAGCCTATGCAATGATGAAGGGTGCAAGGTTGGGCATTGTAGATAAGCGCTTCGCGCAGGTCGGCAAGGCCGTGTTCGACGGCATCTGTGCAAGGTACCTCAGTGAGACTGACGGCAAACTCAACCTGGGCGGCATATGCCTGGTTGCGGGCCTCGGCCCTGAAAACAACCGCCGCCGCGACGGCACGTTTGAGTACTACATCTCCGAACCTGTCGTTGAAAACGATGCCAAGGGCACAGGCCCCTTCGTTATGGCATATACCGAGCTCAAGCGCATAATTTAATATGTAAAATGTGAACGCGGCGCCGACTTTTTAAGTCGGCGCCGCGTTGCGGCGTGTCGCCGCGGCCGTGCCCCGCAATCTTGCTTTAGCGCATTTCCGGGCTTGTTCTGCGGCCGGCCGTAAGTGAACAGTAAATAAGGAATAGTTGCCGCGTCCACTCTGTAAAAAACAGCGGCGGCAAGCTGAAAGCTTGCCGCCGCTATAAAATGCTAAGTTTATGCAAAAATGAGATGTCCCTTGACGACAAGATAGATGAGGTCAATGAGGCAAAGAATCCAGCTCCAGCCTACAATAAGGAAGAGGAGGAATACTACGATGTGCAGAATGCTCTTGGTGCGGAGCATGATGCTCAGGCGTACAAGGCACTCAACAATCCAGCCTATAATGGGGATAATAAGCAGAATTACTTTAACCAGTCTGTCCTGCGAATTAAACCATCTGTCAAAATTCATAATATCTCCTTATTTAAGCCGCCCGTATGGCAGGCAAAATCGGCGTTGCGCCGCTTAAAATTACTGAAGGAACAATTTTTTGAACAAGAGCACCCAGATGAGGTCGAGCCAGCCGAAAACGATACCTGAAGGAATAGTTACCAGAATACAGATGATAAGTCTGATAAGTCCGCCCTTTTTGAGGAATGTTGACCATCTTACGATAATTTCAACGATCCAGTTGACGCCGGGGATGAGCAGCAAAAGAATCTGCACCAAGCGGCTCTGTCTGTTAAACCACGTCATTTTTAATCTCCTTATAATATTTATTCGGAACGCCGCACATTGTGTGCAGAGGCCCGTATCATGCGCGCGAACGCGCAGATTGCCATATATCTATATATATTATATCACACTTTGGCCGTATGTCAAAGTATTTGAGATAATTGGTTTGCGCCGATTTTTACTCTTTCGCTGCGCTATACCTTGCGGACATCCTTTATGTTGCCCTCAAAATCCTTGAAGAGGAAGGTGTTTGAGTCGTAGATGATATAGCCGTTCCAGCTGTCCTCCTTGGGCAGGGAGGTAGAACCGGGGTTGAGGTGGATAAAGCCATCGCCCTCAACGGCGTTCAAAGGCACGTGGGTGTGGCCCGTGAGGTACACGTCGCCCTTTCCCATGGGCGGCGCCGCCCTGTGTCCGTGCGAAAGGTGTATGTTTATTCCGTCGACAAACATGGTCGCGTAATCCGAAGAGCAGTTGAAAGGCAGAACCATCTGGTCGACTTCACTCTCGCAGTTGCCGCGCACGCAGGTTATCTTTTGTGCCAGCGGCGTCAGCAGTTCAACCACTTTCGCGGGCGCATAACCCTGGGGCAACGGGTTTCTGGGGCCGTGGTAGAGTATGTCTCCCAGCAGTGCCAGCCTGTCCGCGCTCTCGCGTTTAAAGGCCTCGACCAGCTTTTTGCACCAGTATGCCGAGCCGTGAATGTCCGATGCAATTAAAATTTTCATAGATGCATTATCTCTCCTATCTTTTTTATTACGCTCAGTTCGCGGTGGGGGCCGATTATCTCGCCCACGCCGCTCTCCTTGAGTTTGGGGAAGGCGTTTTCGGGTATGTACGCCTTGCCAGCGGCGCACAGCATCTCGTAGTCGTTCATGTGGTCGCCGAAGGCTACGCTCTCCGAGCGGTCTGCGCCGAGATACTGCAAAATGGCGTCAAACGCTCTGCCCTTGTTGGCGTGCGGGGCGGATACGTCCAGCCAGTCGTAGCCCGAAATCATCGCGCGCATACCTTTTATCAGCGGCGGCAGAATTATCCCGCCGTGCTCGGCGCAGGGCTGGCTGTCCCACACCGAAATTTTTAAAACCTCCTCGCTGTCGGCCACCCTTTTCAGATCATCCACGCGCTTTGCCGAGGAGTAGGACTTGTTCAGAACGGTCACAAAGGGTTCGTAGTCGCTGGAATAATACGCGCAGTCTGCGCAGGACAGCAGGGGGTACAGCCCCTCCTGACCATCTATGATGTCCAGCGCGTATTTGACCCCCTCTGCGGGGGTGGGGTCGCGAAAGATAACCCGCCCGTCCGCCCAGGCCAGGCCGCCGTTCTCGGCGATTATGGCTATCTTGTCCAGCACGGGGGCAAACAGTTTTTTAAGGTTTGGCAACTGCCTGCCGCTGGCGGGTGCAAAGGTAACGCCCATGCCCTTCAGCCTCTGTATGTAGTCAAAGGTCTGGGGCGGCATAATTTTGCTGGGCGGCAGAAGGGTGCCGTCCAGGTCGCTTGCAATCAACTTTATCATACCATCATTTTATCACACCGCGCGCGATTAGGCAAGCGGAGAGAGCAGTCTGGCCAGCCTTCTTTTGCGCCCCTCAATCGGCGCGGACAGGGCAAGGCAGCCTTCAAAGTCGCGCGCCACATCGTCTGTTATGCCGTCTTTAAAGCGGGCTCCGCACTCATAGTTGAGCCACAGCGAGCGGCAGTCCAGGTTGTAACTGCCCAAAAAACAGCCGCCGTCGCATATCACTGCCTTGGCGTGCATAAAGCCGGGTGTGTAGGCATACACCTTTACGCCCCGCCGCACAAGCCTGGCCGTGCAGTCGAGCGTGATGGCGTAGGCCGACTTTTTGTCGGGCACGGCGGGCACTAAAATTTTTACGTCCACGCCGCGCGCGGCGGCGTCGCACAGCGCCGCAAAAATGCGTTCGTCGGGGCATAGGTAGGGGGTAAATATCCAAACGCGCGCCGTGGCATTAAAGATTGCGCGCGATATAAGCGCGCTCGCCCGCCCGCGCAAAGCGGGCGGGCTGTCGTGTACGGGCACAAATCCGCGTTCACCCGAAAGCTGCGGGCAGGCCATGTCGCACCCGCGCCAGCCCGCCAGGAACAGCCCTTCAAAGTGCGCGGCGGCGCTCCCCGTCACGGCAAAGGCGCTGTCCTTCCAGTGGCCGTGCGGGCGGGTGATGTTTGCGTACTCGTCGGCTATGTTCATACCGCCCGCAAAGGCAATCTTTCCGTCTATGACGGCAATCTTTCTGTGGTCGCGGAAGTTGAGGCGGGACAGGGGCGGGGGAATGAGCCGGTTGAAAATTTTTACCTGTGCGCCCCGTTTTTTGAGGCGTTTTAATTGTTTTTTGGGCAGTCTCAGCGCGCTTCCTAAGCCATCGGTAATAATTTTTACCTCCACGCCGCGTTCAAGGGCGCGCTCCAGTCCCGCGCACAGGCCGTCAAATACGCGCCCTTTGGCCAGAATGTAGAATTCCAGATAAATTGTGCGCTCGGCGCCGTCTACGGCCGAAAACAAACTGTCAAAAAACTCGCCGCCGTCGGCAAAATAGCGGCAGGATTGGCACTCCGCGGGCCCGCACGGGCAGGGCGCCTTTGCGCAGGGCCGTGGTTTGTAGAGCGTTAAAAAATATACCGCCGCGCCGATGGGCGGCAGAGCTGCTATCACACACAGCCAGGCACAGCGAAATTCGGCGGGGTACTCTCCCGAAGCCGCCCTTACGGCCGCCGCAAGCGTAAACAAAAAGGTTGCGCACGCCGCCGCGCCGGCGGACAATACACCGGGCAGCCACAGGCATAAAAGCACAGTGCCCGCCATATATGCCGCGATCAACAGCATACACAGGAATAATTTTGAAAAAATGAATGTAAAAAAACCGCGCATAACCTTTAAAGGTCTGCGCGGCAAAATATCAGAAAATAAGTTTTGCTATCGTCATCTTCATTCCGTGCGAGAGGTCTGTAAGCATCCCGCTTAAAATGGCGGCGGGGTCGTACTCGGTCAGCACCTGCCGTTCGAATACGTCCAGATTGAGCGCACCGTGTAAAATCATGTTTATCGCCGATTCGGTGTACCCGAACCCGTCTGTCACGGTTATAACGCGCGTGTTGTGTCTGAACAGTGGAATGGAGTCGAGCTTGAATCTGAGCGATGCCATTCCCTCAAGCACCAGGGTCTTGTCCCGCGCAAGCGCGCGCGAGGCGACGTCGGGATTTATCTTGGAGCACGGTATATAAACTGCGGCGTCGCATTTTAAGCCGCTCGTCGCTTCGGCGATGTTTGCGTCCAGATCCTCGTCGTTGGCGATTGAGTAGTATATTCCCGCCCTCCTGAACTTTTCCACGGCTTCGGCGCTGTCGTCAATTACGACGGGCACCAGCTTGTGGTACATTGCCACCTGCGCAAGAATGAAGGCCGTTGCGTTGCCGCCCACGATAGCCACTTTACTGCCCGCAGACAGATTGAGCTGATCGTAAATATTTTCGGCAAAAGCCACGTGTTCTATGCACAGCGCGTGCATATCGTCCACCTCGTTGGGCAGAACGGCTACTTTGCGGTAGTCGCACACCACAAAATCGCGCAAAAAGCCGTCAAAGTCGATGCCGGCTATCTGCACGTGTTCGCAGTTGTCGGTGTCGCCCCGCTTGCAGTGCAGGCACTTACCGCAGGGACGGGCACCCTTAATGAATACGCGCGCGCCCTTTTCAACGCCGTAAACCTTGTCCCCGCACTCGGTTACGATGCCGATGGCAAATCTGCCCACCGTCTTGGGGTAGGCTACGGGCAGTTCGCCCGAATAGCACAGGGCGTCGAAGTTGGTCATCAGAACATGGGTAACTTTAACCTTAACCTGCTCGGGCGCGAGGCTCTGCTCGCCCTGGGGCCGGTTGCTGAGCGTTCTGGGGCCCATTAAAATCCAATTATCCATATATGCTTATTATACGACAAAGCCGCCGCTAAATCAACCCTATTTCACGCAAAAGCTGAAAATTAAGTAAATTTGCGGGCAAAATCAAAAAAATTTGTCTGCAAAGGGAAAATTAATTGACTTGAAGTTTATTTTTATATATAATAGTTTAGCATTATAAGAAATTAACAAACAGCGAGGTGAGATAAATGAAGCCCGAAATACATCCCGATTATCACGAGGTAACGGTAGTATGCGCGTGCGGCGCAACCTTCAAGACGGGTACCACAAAAAAAGTGGACACGTTAAAGGTTGATATCTGCAACAAGTGCCATCCTTTCTTCACTGGCAAGCAGAAGCTCGTGGATACCGGCGGCCGCGTAGACAAGTTCAAGAAAAGATACAATATCTGAATCTTACAAAAATGATGGCTTCAATACTTTTTTGAAGCCCTTTTTTGTATCCGCGCGCGTGCGTGTATGCGCCTGCGCGCAGGCGGCGCACACGCACGCGCGCAAAGCGGGCGGCTGAGCCGCACATTCTTCAGGAAGGCCGGTTATGGAAAAAACTAACAAAAACAGCAAAGTCAAGTGCACGTCCATAGGCGGGCAGGCCGTAATGGAGGGCGTAATGATGCAGGGCGCAACCGCTTACTGCACGGCCGTGCGCGACCCCGAAGGCGTCATTCAGGTCGAGCGCCTGCGCCTCAACCGCTCGCCCGCGGCGGTAAAAGCTTCAAAAATTCCCTTTGTCCGCGGCGTTGTAAATATGTTCTCCTCGCTCGTGCGCGGCACCAAGACGCTCATGCGTAGCGCCCAGGTCTACGGCGGCGACGACGAGGAGCCCGGCAGGTTCCAGCGCTGGCTGGCAGAAAAGTTCAAAGTTGACTTAATGGAGGCAGCCACCTTTGTCTCCGCCCTCATAGGCGTGCTTCTGGCCGTGGCGCTCTTTATGATACTGCCCAACCTCGCGGTAGAGGGGCTCGTCGGCCTCTTTCCTTCGCTTGCGGGCAGTGTGTGGGAATACGTCCTTTTAGGCGTGTTCAAACTCATAATATTTTTGGCATATCTCGGCCTCATTCTGCTTTTAAAGGATATCCAGCGCCTCTATCGTTACCACGGCGCCGAGCACAAGACGATTAACTGCTACGAAAAGGGTCTGCCCCTGACGCCCGAAAATGTAAAGGGCTGTTCGCGCATTCACGACCGCTGCGGCACGTCCTTTCTGTTTATAGTGCTCATCATCAATATACTAATAATCTCCCTCGTCTGCTGGGGTGTGGGCGTAAACCGCATTGAAAACAACGCCCTGCGCACGCTGGCAAGGCTGGGCATAGAGGTAATTCTTCTGCCCCTCATCGCGGGCATCGGCTACGAAATTTTAAAGCTCCTGGCTAAATTTCACGGCCCCATATCCCTCATCTTCAAATCGCCCGGCATACTCTTGCAGAAGGTATTTACCACCCGCGAACCCGACCTGGAGATGATAGAGGTGGCCATCGCCGCCTTCAACGCCGCCCAGGAGATGGACGCCGACCCCGACATGCCCGAAACGCACTTCGTCATCGGCGGCATACTTTCGCCCATGCTCAAGGACACAAAAAAGCTCTTTGCCGAAAAGGGTATAGACGAGAGCGATGCCGAGTGGATATATTCGCTCGTTTTAAATATCCCCCGCAGTCAGCTTGAGGACAAGGAGCGCGTAGTCAAGCCCTCCGAGGCCAAGAAGGTGGAGGAGATTGTGCATAAGCGCCTCACCGGCAGACCGCTGTGGTATGTAATAGGCGATACCGAGTTCTACGGCTGTAAGATAAAGGTGGACGAGCGCGCGCTCATTCCCCGCCCCGAAACGGAGATACTCGCCGAGCACGCCATAAAGACGGTGGAGGAGGGCGACAAGGTTCTGGACCTCTGCACGGGCAGCGGCTGTATAGCCATAGCCATCGCCAAAAACTGTGCGGGCAAGCGCGTTCAGGTCACCGCTTCCGACGTGTCCGATGCGGCAATAATGCTCGCCAAAGAAAACGCCAACTACAACTCAGTGGATATAACCTTTATCCAGAGCGACTTATTCTCTAAAATACACGGCAGGTTCAACCTCATCGTCTGCAACCCGCCCTATATAAAGACATCCGAAATCCCCGCCCTCCAGCGCGAAGTGCGCGACTGGGAGCCGCGCATTGCACTCGACGGCGGCGAGGACGGTCTCGATTTCTATCGCCGTCTCGCGCGCGAAATTTCGCGCTACATCGCCAAGGGTGGCATGCTCATGCTCGAAGTGGGCGAAGGCCAGGCCGAAGAGGTGTTAAAGCTCTTCGAAAAGCGCGACTATGCCATGGTCGTCAAGGATTACCAGGGTGTGGATAGAATACTTAAAATAGCATTTTAGTTTCGCTCAAGTCGTACTCACCGCAGGCGGTTCCGTGCGTTCTCAAGCGGCGTAAGGGTAACGCCGCTTTCGGTCACCGCGTCGGGCTTTCATATGCCCTCGCTCACCTCGCAAGGCAAAACAGCACACTGTGCTGTTTTGAGAAAACCTTGCTCGCCTTGCAGCGAGGTGAGAGGTCGGAAAGAGCTTAACGACGGAAGTAAATTCCGTCTACTCTTTCTCGGCGTTATTAATAAAAATATTTCTCACCACAACGCAACCTGAAAGGTTGCATTTCACGCGCCCGTTGATTAACCTTGTAATATGTCGCAGGTTGAGGGCGCAATTCACGAACGCAAAGCGTTCAATTCACGCAACCGCGAGGTTGCAATTCACGCACGACATCGCCGTGCATTTCAGGTATGTCAGATATTATAGAAAGACTCAAAGATATTTATGATAAGTATAACTCCCTTTCGGAAAAGTTAGCCGATCCCGCCGTCATTGCCGACGCACAGGAATGGGCCAGGCTTGCAAAGGATCAGGCCGAGCTCACAGAGCCCGCAGCCAAGTATTCGGAGTACGCCGAAGTGGAGCGCCAGATGAACGAGGCGGAGGCGGCGGCCAAGTCCGAATCCGACCCCGAAATGCGCCAGCTTTTAAACGATGAGGTCTACGCCTGCAAGGCCAGGCTCGAAAAACTGCGCGAGGAGATAAAAATCATTCTCCTGCCCAAGGACAAGAACGACGAGCGCGACTGCGTTATGGAGATCCGCGCGGGCGCAGGCGGCGAGGAGGCGGCTCTGTTTGCCTACGAGCTGTACAGAATGTACATCAACTACTGCGAGCGTCACCGCCTGAAGATTGAGGAAGTCGACAAAAACGAGACAGAACTGGGCGGCATAAAGGAAGTCGTTTTAAATATTTCGGGCAAGGGTGCCTACAAACAGCTCAAGTTCGAAAGCGGCGTTCACCGCGTTCAGCGCGTGCCCGAAACGGAGTCCCAAGGCCGCATACACACCTCCACGGCCACCGTCGCCGTGCTTCCCCAGGCCGAGGACGTCGAAGTGGAGATTCGCGACGAGGACATAAGGGTTGACGTCTACCGCTCGTCGGGCGCGGGCGGCCAGAAGGTAAACAAGACTGAAACGGCCATACGAATAACCCACTTCCCCACGGGCATTGTCGTCACCTGCCAGGACGAGCGCAGTCAGCTCAAAAATAAGGACAAGGCCTTCAAGGTTCTGCGCTCGCGGTTGTACGATTACTACAACAGCCGCAACCAGTCCGAACACGACGCCCGTCGCAAGAGCCTCGTCGGCCGCGGCGACCGTTCTGAGCGCATCCGCACCTACAACTTTCCCCAGGGGCGCGTAACCGACCACCGCATAGGCCTTTCGCTGTACTCGCTGGATAGTTTCATAATGGGCGACATCGACGAGATGATCCAGGCCCTGGCCGTTGCCGAGCGCGAAAATGCCTTGGCGGGAGAAGAAAACTAATCGCTCAAGTCGTGCGGCAGCGCGACTTGCAGCGAGGTTGCTTTGGTCGTGAAATCGCTTAACGGCAGAAATGAATTCCGCCTTGCGATTTCCGTCATTGATTAATCGTGTAAAAGCGCGGTTTCGCTTGCAAACATTATTTATTTAGAAAGTAGTCAGGTCGACCAGTTTTCTTTGTCATTTCGACCTAAGCGAGCGCAAGTGAGCGAAGCGGAGAAATCTATCTGAAACATACGGTCGATTGCAAAGTGAATACGGATAGCACACATAAACGCCGCATAGTGCGTAGGCAATTTGTAAAACTTATCAAGGGATAAATGTATGAAAAACACCAACAACCGTTCAAGTGAAGATTATCTTGAGGCAATATTGCTTCTGTCGCGCGAGCTTGAGTATGTGCACCGCATAGACATCGCGCGTCGCATGGGCGTGTCTCAACCCGCCGTGCAGAAGGCCATAAAGCTTCTCATTGACGGCGGCTACATAACCACCGACGGTATGCACATATACCTCACCGAAGCGGGTAAAACGTATGCCGAGGCAGTGTATAACCGCCACTGCACGATACGCACATTTCTCGTTCTCCACGGCGTTAATGAGGCCGACGCCGACAACGACGCCTGCGAGCTTGAGCATGTCATCTCCCAGGCAACGTTTGAGATGATGAGCCGCTACGTGTCCGAAAACGGCAAATGAAATTATATATAATATGGTGAATGGCCCCGCAATAGCGGGTAAAATAAAGTTAAAAAGCGCGGGAGCGGAAAATTTTTTTCCGCTCCCGCGCTTTTGCGCTGTTGGCGCAGTGAATAGATAATAGTGAATAGTTGCGGTGTGAGTATGCGAAAAATGTTGACTTTCTTTTCTGTTGGGTCGATTGACTTGTTTGTCATTTCGAGCATAGTCGAGAAATCTATCTTATCGCTTCGGTCGATAAGTCCGTACTAGCTTTGCTGCAGGCCGCATTCTATTGATAGATTTCTCCGCGCCGCACCCTTCGGGTGCTCTGGTCGAAATGACAGGACTGGCCACGCCGCAGTAAATAGGAGTAACGAAAATTTTTTTAAAAAATTTATTAACTTGGGTTAATTTCTGTTGACAGGAGCATAAAACTTAACTATAATTAATTTTGTTAAATAAAGGAAGCGCACGGGCGCATATATATAAAGCGGCCCTGCGAGCGTGGCGGCTTCGGCCGCAAGTGGAGTGGAGGTAGAAAAATGCCTGTAAGTTTAGCGCCGGCCAATACGCCGGTAAAAATCGTAAAGATTACTGCGGAGGACAAAATAAGGAAACATCTTCTCGAACTCGGCATAACCGAGGGCAGTCAGATCACCTTGGTATCGTCCACGGCAAACGGCGTAATAGTCATCGTAAAGGAGGGCAGGCTGTGTCTTGACGGCGCCCTCGCCAGAAAGATTTTAGTTGCTTAACCGCCGCTTAGATTGTCGTCAGCTTTTAATTAATCTGCATATATGCCGTGTTTAACGCGGAATAAAAGATTTTTTCAGGAGAATTTTATGAACAAATTGTTGTCTGATTTTGCCGTGGGAGAAAGCGGCAGAATAGTCAAGGTCAACGGCGACGGCGCCGTCCGCCGCAGACTGTTCGACATGGGCGTAACACCCGGTGCAAACGTGATGTTGCGCAAAAAGGCGCCGCTAGGCGACCCCATAGAGGTCAATCTGCGCGGCTATGAACTCACCCTTCGCAAAGTCGAAGCGGCGTGCGTGGAGGTGGAAGTGCAATGAAAACTTTTGCATTGGCCGGCAACCCCAACTGCGGCAAAACAACGCTTTTCAACGCGCTCACCGGCTCTACCGCGCACGTCGGCAACTGGCCGGGCGTCACGGTCGACAAGCGCGAGGGCATATACAAGGGCTCGACCGAAAAGGTCAACATAGTCGATTTGCCCGGCATCTATTCGCTCTCGCCCTACACCCCCGAAGAGGTCATCTCGCGCAACTTCATTCTCGATGAAAAGCCCGACGGCATAATAAACATCGTCGACGCGACCAACCTTGAGCGCAACCTGTATCTCACCACCCAGATTCTGGAGATGGACGTCCCCGTAATCGTCGCCCTCAATATGATGGACGAAGTCGAAAAGGTGGGCGACAGCATAGACGTAAAGGCCCTTGAACGCGCCATAGGCGTGCCCGTAGTGGCAATTTCCGCACTGCGCAAAAAGGGCATCAAGGAGCTGATGGACAGGGCGATTGCCATGAGCCCTCAGCGCAAGGGCACAACCGTGCTCGGCGGCGACCTCGCGCCCAAGATAGAGCGCGCAAAACAGTTCTTCGCCGCAACCGACGTCTCCTCGCCCCTCTTCCATGCAATAAAGATGCTCGAAGGCGACGAAATAGAGCTCAGGCACGAGGGTGCAAAGGAGCTCTTCACAGAAATTTCGGCGGGCCAGGATATGGAGGCCACCGTCGCGGACGAGAGATACAAGTACATATCGGCGCACTTCTCCACAGCCAAGAACAAGAAGGAGAAGGCCGAGCTGACAAAATCGGATAAGGTCGACAGAGTGCTCACGCACAGGATTTGGGGTCTGCCCATATTCGCCGTGATACTCTTTGTCATCTTCCACCTCACTTTCTCGGAGGATCTGTTCTACATAAACGCCATAGCCTCGGCCGCGGGCAGTCCCCTGCCCACCTTTGAGGATATGGGCTACGCCTTCATCGAGGACACTGAAATTTATGAGAATTTCGGCATAGCTCTGGCCGCGTGCTTTTACGACGGCGCAGTGTTCTCGCCTGGCGTGATGTTCACAAACCTGTTCAACCTGCTTTTAAACTACATCTCCTACGGCATCGGCCTGGGAGTGGAGGCCGCGGGCGCCGCAGAGTGGGCGGCCAGCCTCATTAACGACGGCATAGTCGGGGGTATAACGGCCGTACTCGGCTTCCTTCCCCAGATACTCACCCTGTTTTTGTTCTTCTCCATACTCGAAGATACGGGCTATATGGCGCGCGTGGCGTTCATTCTCGACAGAATTTTCCGCCGCTTCGGCCTTTCGGGCAGGGCGTTCATGCCAATGATAATGGGCTTCGGCTGTTCCCTTCCCGCAATGATAAATACCCGCACGCTCGCGGACGACAAGGAGAGGACGGCAACCATAAGGGTAATTCCCTTCTTCTCGTGCGGCGCAAAACTGCCCATACTCACGGCCATAGCCGGCGGTATGTGCGAGCTTTTTGGCCTGCCCAGCGTCGAGCTGATAACCTATTCAATGTACGTGCTCGGCGTCGTTACCGCCATAATATGCGTCATCGTAATGCGTGCAACCACAATGCGCGGCGAGGTTCCGCCCTTCATCATGGAACTGCCCGCATACCATCTGCCCGGCTTCAAAAACTTAATGCTCCACCTGTGGGATAAGACCAAACACTTTGTAAAGAAGGCGTTCACGATAATCTTCGTGTCCACGGTGCTCATATGGTTCCTTCAGTCCTTCCGCTGGAACTGGACGTATATTGCGGACGGCTCCATTCAGGACTCCATTTTAGCCTCGATAGGTCAGCTCATTCAGCCCCTGTTCACGCCGCTCGGCTTCGGCTCACAGCTCGGCGAATACGGCTGGGTGTTCGCGGTCGCGGCCATCACCGGCCTCATCGCCAAGGAGAACGTCATCTCCACCTTCACGGTGCTTGCGGCAATGCTCGTTGCAGGCTTTGAGGGCACCGAGGACGGCGTAGGCGAGGCCGTAGTTATGATAAGCGCCACGGGCATGACCCCCGCGGCCTGCATTTCCTTCATAATGTTCAATATGACGACTATCCCCTGTTTTGCGGCGGTAGCCACGGCCAAGGCAGAGCTCCCGGCGCACAAATTCGGCGGCACGCTCGTGTTCTGGCTGGTAACTTCTTACCTCGTCGGCACAGTAATATATACTGTGGGCAACTGGTGGTGGACAGTGTTCATCTGGCTGGTCGCCGCGGCTGTTGCGGGTACGGTCATAGTGCTCAACAATATGGGCAAAATCAAACTGCCCAAGTTCAGAAAGAATAAGGTTTAATTTATGGGCCCTTTAGAAATTGTTTTGATTATAGTCTGCGTTGCCGTAGTGCTCGGCGTGATCGGCGCGGCCATATACCGCAAAGTAAAGGGTAAACCCTCCGGTTGCGGCTGCGGCTGTGAAGGGTGCCCCCATGCCTGCCACGGCAAAACAGACAAAGACAAATAAATTGCATACACAACAAAAGCATATACAACACTCCACAAAGAGTGGCGGCGCGCTTCGGCGCGCCGCCACTCTTTTGCGCCGCCTTCAGCCGTGCGGCGAGTGTGATAAAGTTGTGAAAAAATCTTTGAAACAGCCCGTATAAATGCTTTACTTTCAGTTGTCGTTTGTGGTATTATATTGTTAGATTTTTTCAAATTGTTGTAGTTTTGTTCACTGCAAAAAACTTTGTGCGCTGTGCGCACAAAGGGGCGGCGCGCGTCGGAGCAAATCTTGCATTTATGCAAGCCGTGCAGAGCCCGCCTTGCATGTTAAAAAGATTGCTCCTCCTTTTCGCGCAAATACTACAGTTTTGCGCAAGTGGCTGAGGAACA
>DVNU01000051.1 GCA_018714165.1 Candidatus Coproplasma excrementipullorum
GACGGAGCTTGAAATCAAAACGGCCATGCGCGAGGTGCGCGTCGCTCTGTTGGAGGCCGACGTCAACATTCAGGTGGCCAAAAAGTTCTGCGCCGACGTGTCCGAAAAGGCGGTGGGGCAGGAAATTTTAAAGAGCCTCAACCCCGCCCAGCAGGTCATAAAGATAGTCAACGAACAGCTCATCGAGCTGATGGGCTCGCAAAATTCCAAGCTCATCGTCTCGCCCAAGCCCCCTACGGTCATCATGATGTGCGGCCTTCAGGGTGCGGGCAAAACTACGCTGTGCGGCAAGCTGGCTGTGCTCTTGAAGAAGGGCGGCAAAAAGCCGCTCCTCGTTGCGGGCGACATTTATCGCCCCGCAGCCATAACCCAGCTTCAGGTAGTCGGCAAAAATGCAGGGGTGGAGGTGTTCGAAAAGGGCACCCAGGACCCCGTAAAGACGGCGCAACAGGCTGTAGACTATGCCCGCTCTATGGGCTACGACACGGTTATAATCGATACCGCGGGCCGTCTGGAGATAGACGAAAAGCTCATGCAGGAGCTTGAGCGCATAAAGGCGGCCGTTGAAGTTTCCGAAATTTTGCTGACCGTCGACGCGATGATGGGTCAAGTGGCCGTAAACGTTGCAAAGACCTTCAACGAAAGGCTGGAAGTGACGGGCATTGTTTTGACCAAGCTCGACGGCGACACGCGCGGCGGCGCCTGTCTTTCGATAAAAGCGGTGACGGGCAAGCCCATAAAGTTCATCGGCGTGGGCGAAAAGCTGACCGATCTGGAATATTTCTATCCCGACCGAATGGCTTCGCGCATACTCGGCATGGGCGACGTGCTGACGCTGATTGAAAAGGCGCAGGAGGCCGTAACCGAAGAGCAGGCCAAAAAGATGCAGAAAAAGATGCTCGAAAACGCCTTTACGTTGGAGGATTACCTCGAACAGTTCGAGAGCATGAAGAAGATGGGCGGCGCGCAGGCGCTCGTTTCCATGATGCCCGGCCTTTCGGGCAAGGTAAAGGACGGCGACATAGACGAGAGCAAGCTTGAGCGTACCAAGGCCATAATTCTTTCGATGACCCCGCGCGAGCGCACCGACCCTTCCATTATCAACTCATCGCGCAAAAAGCGCATAGCGGCCGGCTCAGGCACATCCGTGCAGGAGATAAACCAGCTTTTAAAGCAGTTCGACCAGACAAAACAATTAATAAAGCAATTGAAAGGCGGCAAAAGACGTCTTCCGTTTATGTAAATAGTGTTGCGAGGGGAATTGATTTCCCCGAAGTAGCCACAATTTGCGCATACCTGCGGCTCACTGTAGTGAATTTGCGCGATTATATAATATGAGGGCGACACCAAAATCGCGCAAAGAGGAGCTAGCTCCTCAGATAACGGAAAATTGGTGCATGTCCTCTAATGCACAATTTTCGTTAATAAATAATTTAGGAGAATAAAAAAATGGCAGTTAAAATGAGACTTACCAGAATGGGCGACAAGAAGTCCCCCTTCTACAGAATCGTAGTTATCGATTCCAGAAAAGCACAGTCGGGCGAGTACATCGACAAGATTGGTTACGTAGATCCCCTCAAGGATCCCGCAGAGATCAATATCGACGTAGAAAAGGCCAAGAGCTGGCTTGCAAAGGGTGTTCAGCCCACCGAAACTGTTAAAAGCTACCTCGTAAAGGCCGGCGCGCTTGAACAGTCCGCCAAGCTCTCTGCTCCCAAGACGAACAATAAGAAAAAGAAGAAGTAAATAATTAACGCAAGTCTTGGCTGGCGACGCCTGCAACTTGCCGTTAGTTTTAGGAGCTCTGCTCCTCTTTGCGCGATATATAAGGGCACTCAAATATATAATCGCGCAAATTCACCTCAGGTGAGCTCGCTTGCGCGACAAATTGAGACGAGCAAGGTATTCTCAAAACAGTACGGTGTACTGTTTTGCCTTGCGAGAACAGCGAGCACATTATTCGTGCGAACGGCGACCAAAACGACAGATTCCCTTACTGCCGTTGCGAACCAGCTGGCGGCGAAATGAATTTGCCTTGCGACATAATTAATTGTAAAATATAATGTCGCATAAACGAATTGAGGCAGGTATATCCCGCAACCAAATTAAAATAAGGCGCCATGATCCGATTTAACGCGCCACGGAGAAAATTATGTTAGATTTAATTAAATACATCGTCGAGCAGTTTGCCGACAAAAAGGACGAAATCGAGTACAAAGTGGAGGAGAAGGAAAATACGATCGAAGTAACCGTCCTCCTCAACGAAAGCGACATGGGCAAGGTAATTGGCAAGCAGGGCAAGATAGCCAAGGCTATGCGCACCCTCGTTCGCTGTGCCACCCCCCGCGACAGCAAAAAGTATGTAATCGAAATCGAAGAGAAAAAGGAAGAGGCGTAATTTAAAGCCTCTTTTCCTTTATTCTGACTTGTTTTGCCGCTTATAAGCGTCGCATCTCTATGTCGCGCTTACGGTTCCGCTCAGTCACATACGTCTGTGTATGCTCCTTCGCGGCTTCCGCCCGCTCCTCGACCTGCTCGCTTCTAAGCGGCAAAAGGGGCGTCGACTCAGTATGACATTGCTGTGTCGTGTACGAGCCTGAGGTGCAATATATTAAATATCAATCACAATTATCAATCACAATGCCAAAAACTCTCACAATTGCAACTGTTCTCAAGCCGCAGGGTATACGCGGCGAAATAAAAGTTAAGGCCCTTACGGACAGTGCGGAGGATTTAAAGAACTTCCCCCGCGTGTTCATTGACGGCGTCGAATACAAGGTGCTCTCCGTCCGCCCCGCGGGCGACTGCGCTTTCTTGAGCTTGCGCGGAATTGCCGACCGCAACGCCGCCGAGCTTCTCCGCGGTAAGGACGTCATCGCCCTGCGCGAAGATGCACCCGAACTGCCTGAAGATACATTCTATTTAGTCGACGTTTTGGGCTGCGAAGTTGTCACCGAAAAGGGCAAAAGCCTGGGTACTATATGCGACATAACGCCAGCAAAGACGGATATCTACGTCGTTGAAGGCGACGGCAGGCGCATAACCTTTGTTGCGGCGGAAGGCGTGATAGAGGATATCGACGTCGAGGCAAAAAAAGTGACCGTCAACAAAAAACGCTTTGACGAAGTGGCCATGTACGAATGATGAAAATTACCATACTCACACTCTTCCCTGAGATGTTCGAGCCCTTGAAGCGCAGCATCATCGGCCGTGCGGCGGAGAGCGGAAAACTTGATATAAGCATTGTCAACATCCGCGACTACACCGAGGACAAGCGGCACTTTAAGTGCGACGACTACCCCTTCGGCGGCGGCGCGGGAATGGTGATGATGCCCCAGCCCATCGCCTCTGCAATAGAGGCGGTAGACCCCGCGCATGAGGCCCGCAGAATTTTCATGTCGCCCAAGGGCGCCACGTTCACCCAGGCCAAGGCCTTCGAACTCTCGGCGTGCGGGCATATTTTACTGCTCTGCGGCCATTACGAGGGCGTAGACCAGCGCGTCATCGATATGCTCATTGACGAGGAGATATCCATCGGCGACTATGTGCTGACGGGCGGCGAATTGCCCGCAATGGTCGTGTGCGACGCAGTTGCGCGCTATGTCGACGGCGTTCTGTCCGACGGCTCGCTCGTAGACGAGAGCTTTGCCGATAACCTCTTGGAGTACCCCCAGTACACCCGTCCCGCCGTGTTCCGCGGTATCGGCGTGCCCGAAGTTCTGCTTTCGGGCGACCACGGCAAGGTCGCCAAGTGGCGCAGAGAGGAGAGCCTGAAGCTCACCAAAAAGCTCCGCCCCGACCTTCTGAAGGAGGATGAATGAAACATTTACAGTGGTTTCCGGGGCACATGACCAAGGCGATGAGGATGATGGAGGAGTCCGTCCGCGTATGCGACGGAATAATCTACGTGCTCGACGCGCGCTGTCCAGCATCGTCTTACAACAAAAATTTAAAAAAGACCTTCGGTACGCGCCCCGTTCTGTACGTGCTGAACAAGTGCGACCTGGCCGACAATAAAAAGGTGGACGAGTTTGTAAAACTCATCCGCGAGCATGGCGGAATGTGTATAAAGCTCAACGCCGTAAATGCCAATTCGCGGCGGGATATTACTGGGGCAATCTCCTCGCTCGTCGCCGAAAAGCAGGAGCGCAGCCTTGCCAAGGGCTATAACCGCATCTTCCGTTTTATGGTCTGCGGCGTGCCCAATACCGGCAAGAGCACGCTTATTAACCTTCTCTCGCGCGAAAAACGAGCCGCCACGGGCGACAAGGCGGGCGTCACGCGCGGCAAGCAGTGGATTCGTTGCGACGGCTTCGAGCTGTTGGACACGCCCGGCACCACGCCGCCCGCGTTTGAAAACCAAAAGCTGGCCGCCAGGCTGGCCTTTGTGGGCTCGCTTAACGACGATATCCTAGATATGGACGACATTGCCCTCGCCCTCCTTGAAGAGCTGGCGAAAAAATATCCCCAGCGGCTCAAGGAAAGATACGGAATAGAGGTTGGCGAGCCGCTTGAAATGCTTGAAGGAGTGTGCCGCCGCCGCGGCTTTATGTTGCGCGGCGGTGAGTACGATTACGAGCGCGCCGAGCGCGCCGTCATCGACGACTTCCGCAAGGGCAGACTGGGCGGCGTTACTCTTGACGAGATGTCCGACTGTGACGGATTCGAATTCTGACTATGGACAAACTGTTTTACGAAAGACAGCTACACGCACAGGGCTGTAAATATGTGTGCGGCGTGGACGAGGTCGGCCGCGGCCCCCTGGCAGGGCCGGTTGTCTGCGCGGCCGTGATTATGCCCGAAGATGACATCATAGAGGGTGTCGACGACAGCAAAAAGATGACGGCAAAAAAGCGCGAAAAGTTGGCCGATCTGATCAAACAAAAAGCGATTGCTTGGGCAATATGCCGCGTTGAACCGCAGGTGATAGACCAAATCAATATTCTCCAGGCCACAAGGCTGTGCATGAAAAATGCCGTGGAGGGCCTGTCTGTCAAGCCCGATTTTGTCCTCACCGACGGAAATATGACGCTGGACATTGACATTGCGCAGAAGAGCATAGTCAAGGGCGACGCGCAGTGCTATTGCATAGGCGCGGCCTCGATAATCGCCAAGGTCGAGCGTGACGCGCTCATGGCGGAATATGCGGGGGTCTATCCCGGCTACGGCTTCGAAAAGAACGTCGGGTACGGCACCGCGGCGCACATCGCCGCCATTAAGGAGAAGGGGCTCACGCCCATTCACCGCAGGAGTTTTACAAAAAAATGGCAGTAAAGGGCGAAAAGCGCAGGCTGGGCTTTTTCGGCGAGCGCAGGGCGGTTAAATTTCTTGTAAAAAACGGCTATAAAATTGTTGAACGCAACTTCCGCTGTCCCTTCGGCGAGGTCGATATAATTGCTTCAAAGGGGGATATCCTGGCCTTTATCGAGGTAAAGACGCGCTCAGGCGAGGCCTTCGGCCGCCCCAATGAGGCCGTCCGCCGCGACAGGCAGAGGCGCTATATGAACAGCGCGCGCTACTATTTTTCCGGCCGCGAGATTGACTGCGTCGTCCGCTTCGACATAATCGAAGTGCTGAACGGGCGCGTCAATCATATCGAAAACGCGTTTACGGCGTAATTTGCCATTGTGCAAGGCGGCCATATATTATATATATGGTATAGTCCTTTCGTCCGCTTTACCGATAGCAGCGCGGCATCGCTTCGGTCGATTTCAATACTCTGTCATTTCGACTGGAGCATTAGCGGAATGGAGAAATCTATCTGCATTGTTCGGTCAATGTGTACGCAGTTGCGTTGCCATAGACCGTGTTCTATTGATAGATTTCTCCGCGCCGCACCCTTTGGGTGCTCTGGTCGAAATGACAAGAAGCAGTTGTTTATAAAACTCTTCAGTCGCACTTTGTAACACTCTGTGCGACAGCTCCCCCTTTTAAAAAAGTGGAGCCTACAATAATGTATTGCGCCTAAAACGCGCGCAGTTTTACGAGCACGACTCGAGCGAATAAATTTGTTTGTGAAAATTGCGATACACCCCCTGAAAAAAGTTGCGTTTTATTTTTTTGTTTGATAAGATATAAAAGCTCACTTAAGTTTATTCGGCGCCAACGGCGCAATTCATACAGGAGGACAGTGAAATGAAAGGTTTGGTTGAGGCAATCGAAAAGGAAGGAATGAAGGAAAACGTTCCCGCATTCAACGTCGGCGACACCGTAAGGGTCGGCTTCAAGGTCATTGAGGGCACCAAGGAGAGGATTCAGAATTTCGAAGGCGTCGTCATTGCCAAAAAGCACGGCGGCATACGGGAAAGCTTCACGGTAAGAAGGCTTTCCTTCGGCGTAGGCGTGGAGAGAACTTTCCCCGTGCACTCGCCCAAGATTGCGTCCATCACCGTTGTAAGAAAGGGTAAGGTAAGAAGGGCTAAGCTCTATTATCTCCGCGGACTTACCGGCAAGGCCGCTAAAATCAAGGAAGTCAAGTAATTTAAAAAAGCTCCCGCTATGCGCGGGAGCACTTTTTATTTTTTGGCCTGCAAAAAATAAAAAGTGCTCCCGATGAATTGAACGCCTGCGGCGTTCATTAATTGAATACTTCGTATTCATGAATTTTCGCGGCATTTCCCGCTCAATGAATTGCACGTCAAAGTGTGCATGGCGGCTAAAATTATTTTTACCGCAATGGAGCAATCGCAGATTGCGAGAATTCATGAAAAGGGCGAAGCACTTTTCAATTCACGGAGGCCGCGTGGCGGCCGAGAATTCATGGCGAAGCCAATTCATTTACAGGTAATATATGTTAGCTAAAGTTACAAGTTTTGCGCTCATCGGCCTGGACGGGGTGCCCGTGGAGGTCGAAGCCGACATAAACAGGGGAATGACGGCTTACGAGCTCGTCGGCCTGCCCGACGCCGCCGTAAAGGAGAGCAGGGAGAGGATAAATTCTGCCATACGCAATTCCCGCCTGCACTTTCCCGTCAACAGGGTGACGGTCAACCTCGCCCCCGCCGACATCAAAAAGGAGGGCAGTCACTACGACCTGCCCATCGCCATGGCCATCTTAAAGGCCTCCGAACAGCTGGGCGACGCCTCGACCGACGGCTATGTGATGCTGGGCGAGATGGCGCTCGACGGTTTGATCCGCCCCGTATCTGGCGTGCTTCCCGTGCTGATATCTGCCAAAAAGCGCGGCTTTACGCGCTTTATCATACCCTTTGCCAACGCCAATGAGGCGGCCTACATCGAGGGCATAGAGGCCTACGCATTAAAGAGCCTTACAGAGGCCGTCTCTCTCGTAACGGGCGCGGCCCAATTTTCTCCCGTTCAATCGCGCAGTTTTGCATCGGCTTTAAAGAGCGCAAGCTACGGCACCGATCTGTCCCTAGTCAAGGGCCAGGCCGTGGCCAAGCGCGCGCTGGAGATTGCCGTTGCGGGCGGGCACAACCTGTTGCTTTCGGGCCCTCCCGGTGCGGGCAAGACCATGCTGGCGCGGTGCATACCCACAATAATGCCCGATCTGACCTTTGAAGAGGCGTTAGAGATTACGCAGATTTTATCTGTCGCGGGCGAACTCAGCGAGGAGGGAATAGTTTCCTTGCGCCCCTTCCGCACGCCCCACCACACGGCCACAACGGCGTCGTTGTGCGGCGGCAACGTCAGGATACGCCCCGGCGAAATATCAAAGGCGCACAAGGGCGTGCTGTTTTTAGACGAACTGCCCGAATACACGCGCTCGGCGCTCGAATCTCTCCGCCAGCCGCTGGAGGACAAGGTCATAACCGTCACGCGCGCGGGCGGGGCCGTAACCTTCCCTGCCGACTTTATGATGTGCGCCAGCATGAACCCTTGTCCCTGCGGCAACTACGGTTCGGCGTACAGGGAGTGCACCTGCACGCCCGCGCAGATAAGGCGGTATCGCGCCAAAATCTCCGGCCCGCTTTTAGACAGAATAGATCTGCAGGTGGAGGTGGACAGCGTAAAGTACGACGAGCTTGCCGCCGACGAGGGCGGCGAGACGAGCGCAGAGGTCAAAAAGCGCGTAGAGCGCGCCCGCGCCATTCAGCGCGAACGCTTCGGCGGGCCGTACACAAACGCCAACATGGGCGAAAAACAGATAAAAAAATACTGCCGCCTTTCGGCGGAGTGCGAGGACATTCTGCGCGGCGCGTTCGAGCGGCTGTCGCTCTCAGCCCGTGCGCGTTCAAGAATAATCAAGGTCGCGCGCACCATAGCCGACCTCGATTTTTCGGCCGAGATAAGGCCCGAACACATCCTTGAGGCTACGTCCTACCGCAATTTTGACATAAAGCAATGATGGAGTATACGCAAAGGGAGAGCGACATAATCGTCGCCGACAGCCTTGAGGGGCTGACGTATAAACATAAGCGGGCATTTTTGTGTGCGCTGGATGAAAAACAGTCCGAGCACATAAAATGTGAGCAAATATTGATTAAAAGCCTGGGCGGCGGAGTATATAATAAACTGAGAACACTTTTTCGTGACGGCGACTACCGCCGCGGCGTGCTGGGCGCACTTGAGGAGCGAGGCATCGTCTGTGTCACGCTCAAAAGCACGCTCTATCCCGAACGCCTGGCGCAGATACCCGCGCCGCCGCTCGTGCTCTACTGCAATGGCAATGCTCGCCTGCTTTCGGGCGACTGCTTTGCCGTGGTCGGTTCGCGCCGTACTTCCGCGGCCACATTGGCCGCCTGCAAGAAAATTTCAGGCGAGCTCGCCACAAAACTTACCGTGGTGACGGGCATAGCCGACGGCGCCGACAGTGCCGCCATACGCGGCGCGCTGGACAGCGGAAACATAATCTGCGTTCTGCCCGGCGGGATTGACCATATCTATCCCTCGTCGAATTCCCAGCTTTTAAAGGAAGTGGAGAAAAGGGGCCTTATAATTTCCGAATGGCCGCCGCACACGCCCGTGGCACGCTATATGTTCACGGTGCGCAACCGCATAATCGCGGGTCTGTCCCGCGGGGTGCTCGTTGTTTCGGCGCCCAAAAAGAGCGGCGCACTCATTACGGCGGGATATGCCGCCGACTACGGCCGCGAGGTGTTCGCCTTTCCCCATTCGCTGGGCGTCGCTTCGGGCGAAGGCAGCAACGAACTCATAAAAAACGGCGCCGCACTTTGCCAGAATGTACTTGACATTTTGGGTTCGTTCGGTTTAGAATACAAAACGGAAGTGCAAAAGTTCACCCCTCAGGAGGAGGCGGTTCTGTCCTTCCTGCGCGCCAACGGCAAAAGCCACATCCAGGCCATAGCCGCGGCGGCGGGCATAAAGTCCTTCCAGGCCGTGACGGTGCTCTCATCACTTGAAATAAAAGGCCTGGTGGTGCGGTGTGGCGGCAACCTTTATGAGCCGCTTTGATGAAATGCACGCGCCGCGTGCGTGAAATGGCGGCGTGCGCCGCCGTGAAATGCGCCTCAACCAGCAACTATTATTTAGCTGTTTTTCGGTCGCGTGAAATGCAACTTTTTAAAGTTGCGTTGCGGCGAGAAGTATTTTAAAATAATTACGTTTTGCCCCAAAACCGCGCTTTTGGGGCACCCTCTCGGCGACAGTAAGGAAACCCTGTCGCTTCGGTCACCGCGTCGGGCGACCTGATACCCTCGCTCATCTCGCAAGGCAAAACAGCAGGTGACTGCTGTTTTGAGAAAACCTTGCTCGTCTCAATTTGCGAATCCTTTCGCCTCAGCGAGGTGAATGGGCGCAATTATATAAATGTAGGGCAAAATAAGATTGCGCCCAGAGGAGCAGAGCTCCTCAAAATAACGGCAAATCGCGGCCGCACAAGGCAAGATTTGCGTTAAGGAGTTATATGGATTTAATCATAGTTGAATCGCCTTCCAAGGCAAAGACAATTTCAAAATATTTAAAGGGCAAGTTCAAGGTAGATGCCTCCGGCGGACACGTGCGCGATTTGCCTGAACGCACGCTGGGCGTAAAAATTACCGATAATTTCGAGCCCCGCTACGAGATAACTCCCAGCAAAAAGGAGATTATAAAGCGCCTCACCGAGGAGGCAAAAAAGGCTGGCAAGGTCTATCTTGCAACCGACCCCGACCGCGAAGGCGAGGCCATATCCTGGCACTTACAGACCGTTTTGGGCATGGACGAAAACGGTCTGAACCGCGTTGAGTTCAACGAAATTTCGCCCAAGGCCGTCGAGAACGCCTTAAAGCACCCCCGCAAGATAGACTACAACCTCGTCGACGCCCAGCAGGCGCGCAGGGTTTTAGACAGACTTGTGGGCTACAAGCTTTCACCCCTTTTAAACAACCGCATACAGAGCGGACTTTCGGCAGGGCGAGTACAGTCGGTGGCCCTTCGCCTCATAGTAGACAGGGAGAGGGAAATTGCCGCCTTCGTGCCCGAAGAATACTACGTATTCACCGCCGCCCTTCAGGACAAGGGCGCCAGGTATGCGCCCTTCAAGGCCACCTATCAGCTGAAAAAGAGCGGTAAGTCGATAACTAAGGAACAGGCCGAAGAAGTTGAACGCAAGGTGCGCGAAGGGCAGTTCGTCGTCACAAAGGTAAAGAGCGGCGTCACAAAGTCCCACGCCCCCGCGCCCTTCACCACATCCTCCCTCCAGCAGGACGCCTCCAACAAATTCGGCATGACCTCGCCTGAGACCATGCTGGTTGCACAGCACCTCTACGAGGGTATGGACGTCGGCGGCGACCACATCGCGCTCATAACCTATATCCGTACCGACTCCACGCGTATCGCCGTGGAGGCCCAGCAGATGGCGCGCGAGTTCATCAAGAATACCTACGGCGAACAGTATGTTCCCGTTAAACCCAATATATATGCCACCAAAAAGGGTGCGCAGGACGCGCACGAGGCGATAAGGCCGATAAACCTTTCGGTCACGCCCGCAAGCGTAAAACAGTATCTCGATAAAAAACACTACAATATATATAAGCTCGTCTACGACCGCTTTGTCGCCTCGCAGATGGCCGAGGCACAGTACAACTCAATGCAGATTGAGGCAGTGTCGTCGGGCTACACCTTCAAGGCCAGCGGCAAGGCCCTACTCTTTGCGGGCTTCACCGCGGCATATCAGCAGGTCAGCGAGGGCGACGAGGAGGAGAGCGCAAAGCTTCTGCCCCCTTTAAACGAGGGCGACGAGCTCAATCTGAACGACCTTTCAAAGGAGCAGAAGTTCACCCGCCCGCCCCTGCGCTATACCGACGCGTCTTTGGTCAAGACGATGGACGAAAAGGGCATAGGCCGTCCTTCGACGTACGCCTCCATAATTTCGGTTTTAAATAAGCGCAAGTATGTGGTGAAGGACGGCAAGTATATGGTGCCCACCGAGGTGGCGTACAAGATAACCGATATGCTCTGCCACTACTTCAAGGACATAATGGACGTAGGCTTTACGGCGCATATGGAGTCCGAACTCGACAAGATAGAGGAGGGCGGCGTAGACTGGCACAAGATAATTGCCGACTTCTATCCCGGCTTTGCCGAGCACCTGCGCAACGCCGCCTGCGACGGCGACGAGATGACGGACATCAAGTGCGAAAAGTGCGGCTCGCCAATGATCCGCAGAACGGGCAAGTACGGCAAGTATCTGGCCTGCTCAAACTATCCCAAGTGCTCCAACATCGTAAGCGAAAGCGAGGCCGAAATTTCTGAAATACGCTGTCCCAAGTGCGGCGCAAACATGGTCGTCAAGAGCGGTCGCTACGGCAAATTTCTGGCTTGCCCCAACTACCCCGAATGTTCGACCATTCTCCCCATAGACGCAAAGATATCTGAGGAGAAGTGCCCCTCGTGCGGCGGTGCTATGCTCATCAAAAAGGGCAAGTACGGCACGTATATGGAGTGCGTAAACTGCGGAGCAAAACAGCCCTCAAATTCGCCCGACGGCAAGGCGCGCGAGGGCGAAAAGACGGAGGGCAAGTGCCCCGAATGTGGCAAGCCCATGCGCAGAATGCGCTCCAAAAACGGCAAAATTTATTACGGTTGCACAGGGTATCCTTCGTGTAAATTCTTAAGCTGGGATATTCCCACGGGCGACAAGTGCCCCAAGTGCGGCAAATATCTCATCCGCAAGGGCGATAAGATAAAGTGCTCCGACAAAAACTGCAACTACTCGGTAGACGTTCTCAAAGAGCAGACGCCCGCACAGGATGGCGGCGATGTGTAAAATCAAGGTAATAGGCGCGGGCCTCGCCGGGTGCGAGGCGGCCTATGCCCTCGCTGAGAGGGGGCATAAGGTGGCGCTCTATGACATAAAGCCCTCCCGATTCACGCCCGCTCATTCGGATGGCAACTTCGGCGAGCTGGTGTGCTCCAACTCGCTCAAGGGCAACGACCCGTACACCAACGCCTGCGGCCTTTTAAAGCAGGAGATGAGGGAGCTCGGCTCGCTCATCGTGGAGGCGGCAGATAGCACGCGTGTGCCCGCGGGTGGTGCGCTCGCCGTCGACAGGGGCGACTTCGCCGCGTATATCACGGCAAAGATAACCTCCCACCCCAATATCGAGGTGGTGTGCGAAGAGGTAAAGGAATTGCCTTCAGACGAGTGGTGCATAGTCGCCACGGGCCCTTTAACCTGCGATGCGCTGGCCGAAGATATAAAGGAAAAACTGGGCGGCGACCTGCATTTTTACGACGCTTCGGCGCCCATCGTCTCGCGCGACAGCATAGATATGAACTTCGCCTTCGTCGGCGACAGGTATGGGCGCGGCGGCGATGACTATATAAATTGCCCCTTGAACAAAGAGGAGTACGGAATATTTGTGCGCGAATTGCTTTCGGCCGAACGCGCCATTCTGCACGACTTTGAAAAGGGGGAGATCTTCGAGGGCTGTATGCCCGTAGAGGTCATGGCGGCGCGCGGCGGTGACACTCTCCGCTTCGGCCCCTTCAAGCCCGTAGGGCTCAGGGATAAGGACGGCAATAAATTTTACGCCGTGCTGCAACTGCGAAAGGAGAACGCTGAAGGGCAGGCCTACAACCTCGTCGGCTGTCAGACCAATCTGAAGTTCCCCGAACAAAAGCGCGTGTTCTCGCTCATTCCCGCACTAAGGGGCGCCGAGTTTCTGCGCTACGGCGTAATGCACCGCAACACCTACATAAATTCCCCGCAGCATTTGAATGCCGACTTCTCCTTAAAGTGCGATCAAAAGATCTTCTTTGCGGGCCAGATGACGGGCGTGGAGGGATATGTCGAGAGCGCGGCCAGCGGCCTTATGTGCGCCCTTCATATGGACAGAAAGCTGAAGGGCCTTGCACCCGTCGTGCCCGACAACACCTGCGTTTTAGGCGCTTTGTCGGCACATATATCGGGGGCAAACGCCAATTTCACCCCTATGAACGCCAACTTCGGAATACTTCGCGCAAGCGAGGAAAAAATACGCGACAAAAAGGAGCGCTACAAATACCTTGCGGAGCGTTCGCTGTGGTATATTGCGGGGTATAAACAATTACTAAACAAGGATTAAGCTATGGATTTGACACCCAAACAGACAGTACACGAATTAAATAAATACATCATCGGCCAGGACGAGGCCAAAAAGGCCGTGGCTATAGCCCTTCGCAACCGCTACCGCCGCGCCCAGCTCTCCCCCGAACTTCGCGAGGAGGTCACGCCCAAGAACATCATCATGAAGGGCCCCACCGGCGTCGGCAAAACGGAGATTGCCAGAAGGCTTGCAAAGCTCGTCAAGGCTCCCTTCTTAAAGGTCGAGGCTACAAAGTATACCGAAGTTGGCTATGTCGGCCGCGACGTCGAGAGTATGATCCGCGATCTTGCAGAGTGCGCCATCCGCCTTGTCAAGGAGGAAAAGACTCAGGAGGTCTCCTACAAGGCCATGGCCATTGCCGAGCGCAGAATTGCCAAGGTGCTCGCCGAGATAAAGAAGGACGAGCGCGGCGAATTTTCGCGCGAGGTGTTCGAAAATAACCTCGTCGACGACATTCACGCGGGCAAGTACGACTCGACCATGATAGAGATTGAAGTTGCCGACAACCCCAAGCCTTTGGAGCTCTCGCCCGGTCAGGGCGCGGCCATAGATTTGGGCTCGGTGTTCGGCTCGCTCGGAATGAACCGCAAAAAAAAGAGGCGCATTTCCGTGCGCGAGGCGCGCAACCTTTTAATGGCGGAGGAGGCCGATAAGCTTATCGACAACGACTCCGTCCAGACCGAGGCCATCCGCCGCGCCGAAAACGACGGCATAATCTTCATCGACGAGATAGACAAAATCGCAGGCGGTTCGCGCGGAGGAGGCCCCGACGTCTCCCGCGAGGGCGTTCAGCGCGATATATTGCCCATCGTAGAGGGCTGTACGGTGATGACCAAGTATGGCCCCGTAAAGACGGACTACATCCTCTTCATCGCCGCGGGCGCCTTCCACGTGTCCAAGGTCGAAGATCTTATCCCCGAATTTTTGGGTCGTTTCCCCGTGCTCGTCGAGCTCAACAGCCTCAAAAAAGAGGACTTCGTCAATATCTTAACGCAGACGCATAACGCCATAACTATGCAGTACTCGGCTCTGCTCGGCGTGGATAATATAGATTTACAGTTCAACCCCGACGCCATCGAGCGCATTGCCGAAGTGGCCGAGGAGCTCAACCAGACCTCCGAGGACATCGGTGCCCGCCGCCTTCATACCGTTATGGAATACATTCTGGAGGATATCTCCTTCGAGGCGGGCGGCAACGACTATCCCCTCGTCACCGTAGAGATAAGCAAAAAGTATGTAGACGACCACATCGGCAAGCTCATGCAGGTGTGCGGCGGAAAGAAGCATTTAAAGGTTACGGGTTTCGCCAACGCGGAGTAAAACTCCATGAATTTTCGGCACAAGTGCCTCAATTCATGCACCGCAGGTGCAATTCATTTGGTTTTTTGTGAGGAGTTTATGATAAATATTCCCAAGGGCACAAAGGACGTTCTGCCTGCCCAGTCATATAAATGGCAGTATATCGAGGACTGCGCGCGCCAGGTCGCGCGGCAGTTCAATATAAAGGAGGTGCGCACCCCCGTGTTCGAGCACACCGAGCTGTTCGCACGCGGCATGGGCGACACCACCGACATCGTCAACAAGGAGATGTACACCTTCCTCGATAAGGGCAACCGCTCGATTACGCTCAAGCCAGAAGGCACGGCGGGCGTGGCCAGAATGTTCATTGAAAACGGCCTCGCCTCCAGCCCTCTGCCCATGAAGTCCTTCTACATCACGCCCTGCTACCGCTATGAGCGTCCCCAGGCGGGCAGACTGCGCGAATTCCACCAGTTCGGCGTGGAGGTCTACGGCTCTCCCGCGCCCGCGGCCGATGCCGAGGTCATCTTTGCGGCCTCCTCGTTTCTGAACAAACTGGGCATAAAGGATACGCGGCTGGAGATAAATTCCATAGGCTGTAAGAGCTGCCGCGCAAGCTACAACGCCGCCCTTAAGGACTATTTCCGTCCCCACCTCGGCGAGATGTGCTCCACCTGCCGCGAACGGTTCGACAAGAACCCTTTAAGAATGCTCGACTGCAAGGAGGAGGGGTGCAAAAAGATTGCCGAAGGCGCGCCCAAAATTTTGGACTATCTCTGCCCCGACTGCTCAGCTCACTTCGAGAGCGTCAAAAATCTCCTCACCGCACAGGGTATAGATTTTGTCGTTAATCCCAACATAGTAAGGGGGCTGGATTACTACACCCGCACCGTGTTCGAGTTTGTCTCCACCTCAATCGGTGCTCAGGGTACCGTCTGTGCGGGCGGCAGATACGATGGCCTCATCGCAGAACTCGGCGGCCC
>DVNU01000052.1 GCA_018714165.1 Candidatus Coproplasma excrementipullorum
TGCGAACACTCCGTGCTTCCCCGCGTACACGGCAGCGCCGTGTTCACCCGCGGACAGACCCAGACGCTCACCACCTGCACGCTCGCAATGCTCTCCGAGGCACAGAGGCTTGAAGGCCTCGACGAAGAGACCTCAAAGAGGTATATGCACCAGTACAACTTCCCCGGCTACTGCACGGGCGAAGCCAAGGCGCTCCGTTCGCCCGGCCGCAGAGAGATAGGCCACGGCGCACTGGCAGAGCGCGCCCTTGTTCCCGTCATCCCCTCTGAGGATGATTTCCCCTATGCAATCCGCGTGGTAAACGACATCATGTCCTCCAACGGTTCGTCCTCCATGGCATCCGTCTGCGGCTCCACCATGGCGCTCATGGATGCGGGCGTTCCCATCAAGGCTCCCGTTGCCGGCGTTGCTATGGGCCTTATCAAGAACCAGGAGACGGGCGAATTCCGCGTAATGACGGACATCCAGGGTCTTGAGGACTTCCTGGGCGATATGGACTTCAAGGTGGCAGGCACCATGAAGGGCATCACCGCCATTCAGATGGATATAAAGATCAAGGGCATTTCCGAAGAGATAATGCACACCGCAATCAACCAGGCCAACGAGGGCAGGCAGTTCATTCTCTCCAAGATGCTTGAATGTGTTCCCGAAGTTGCTCCCCAGCTCTCGGTATACGCACCAAAGATCATCAACTTCGAGATCGCTCCCGACAAGATCGGCGACGTCATCGGCAAGCAGGGCTGCGTAATCAAGAAGATAATGGAGGAGACCAACACCCAGATCGACTTCAACGACGACGATTCGGGCCGCGGCTACATCTCCACGGTCGGCCCCATCGAGAACGCCGAGCGCGCAAAGGCCATCATCCTTTCAATCGCTCACGATCCCGAAGTCGGCGATATGTTCGTCGGCACGGTCGTCCGCATACTCACCTTCGGCGCCTTTGTAGAGTTCGCTCCCGGCAAGGACGGCATGATCCACATCTCCAAGCTCTCCAACAAGCGCGTTGACAAGGTAGAAGATGTTGTCAATATCGGCGATACCGTAAAGGTAGAGATTATCAAGATCGGCGAAAAGGGTATAGACCTCAAGTTACTCGAAAAACTTTCCTAAGTTTTTTGCGCATTATAAGCTTCGCATCTCTGCGTTGCGCTGCGGCAACCTTCGGTCATTTACGCTTAAGTAAACTTCCTCAGGTTTTCCTCGCGCGCCTTGACCTGCTCGCTTCTGATGCACAAAAATCAGTCGACCGTATTACCGTTGTCATTTCGACCGAAGCACCTGCAGGGTGCGTAGCGGAGAAATCTATCAATAAATTTCGGTCGACAGAAAATAATATAAAATAAAAACGATGCGGGCGCAACCTCTCGGTTGCGCCCGCCGTTTTACCCTATTGCAGCCTCCACTTTTTTAAAAGTCCTTGGCGTTGACCCTGGTCATGTCGTACATAGTCGAGGCCACGGTCGCCTTTATCCTCGTGTCCAGCGCGGCGGCGTTTATGGCCAGTCCGCCCCAGCCGCAGATGCCTATAATTCCTATGCGTTCGGGGTAGGCTTCAGCGGAGGTGGAAAGGTAGTCCACGGCCGCCTGAAAATCCTCGGTATTGATGTCTGGCGAGGCCATATATCGGGGTGTACCGCCGCTCTCGCCTGTAAACGAGGGGTCGAAAGCGAGGGTCAGAAAGCCCCTCTCGGCCATAATTTGCGCGTACAGTCCCGCCGCCTGTTCCTTTACCGCGCCGAAGGGCCCGCATACTGCAATTGCAGGCAGTTTTCCGCTTGCCACCAGCGGTTTGTACAAATCTGCCGCAAGCGTTATGCCGTAGCGGTTTGTAAATGTAACCTTGCGGTGCTCAACCTTGTCGCTCTTTGCAAAAGTCTTGTCCCATTTGCTTCCAGGTTTAATTTGTTCCATTTTTTGCCTCGCTTTTTTTCTGTATTATAAGCGATAGTTCTTCGTATGTTAAATATTAATTTTTTATGCATTAATATGCCTTTGGGTAATACATTGCCTCTCAGGAGAAATACATAACCGCACCCTTGAATATGGCATAGGCAATGTCGCTCTGATAGTCGGGATCTATCAGCAGTTGTTCGTCCTCGGCGTTGGACAAAAATCCGCACTCGACAATTACGGACGGCGACGAGGTGCACTTGAGCATATAGTAGTCGCCGACAAGCGAGGTGTTTGTCTCCACCCCGCCCGAAAGGTCGTTAAGTTCGCTCTGGATATAGTCGGCGAGCTGTCTGCTGCACTCGCTCGATTCGTCAAAGAACACATAACTTCCCCGCCTGGAAGGGAGGGGGCATGTGTTCTGGTGAATGGATATTACCATATCTGCGTTGCAGTCCTCGATAATCTGCCTGCGCTTGCGCATATCGCGCATCTTGAATCCCTTGGATGTGTTGCCGTACAGCCCGGCGGCCGTCGTCCTCGTCATCACGCACTCAAAGCCCGCGTTTACAAACCTGCCCCTCAGTTCCATGGCTATGGCAAGGTTAATGTCGCTCTCCTTAACGTTTGTTTCAACGCCGTAAACGCCCGCGTCCACGCCGCCGTGGCCGGCGTCTATAACGATTACCGGCATTGCATAGGTTTCCGTAGTCTGCGCGTAGACGCCGGCGCATACCCCCGCCGCGGCTCCGCACAGTGCAATGCCTATAACCGCCGCAACGGCGCGCTTTCCTATAACCAACATTTTCACGGTATATACTACTTTACGATTGCATTTTTTATGCAAAAGTGCTATAATTTAAACATAATATGTTTAACTTTGCGCAGATGACAATTCAGCAGGCCAAACAGCTTTCGCCCGTAACGCTCGCCTTCGTCGGCGACGCGGTGTATACGCTATACGTGCGCTCGGCGCTCGTGCTCTCTGCCGACAGGCGGCCCTCCGAATTGCAGAAACTCTCCTCGCTCACCGTTTCGGCGCACGGGCAGAGCGAGCTGCTTTCAAAGATAGAGGAGAGGTTTACAAATGAGGAGCGCGAAATTTTTCTGCGCGGCCGCAACGCCAAAAAGGCCACCAAAAGCAAGAATGCCGACGTGGCTGAATACAACCGCTCCACGGGCTTCGAGGCGCTGTTGGGATTTTTATACCTGACGGGCAACGAGGAGCGCATATATCAGCTTTTAAAGGATTAATGCCATGCAGACCGAAGGAAGAAACGCCGTCTTAGAACTTTTGAAGAGCGGCGCCACCATCGAAAAGATAATGATAGAAAAGAACCCCCAGGGCAGTCTTGCGCGCATATTTGCCGAGGCCCGCTCTGCGGGCGTGCGCGTGCAGTTTGTCGACAAAAAGGTGCTCGACAAACACTCCGTAACCGGCCGCCACCAGGGTTGCATAGCTCTTTCCACCGACTATAAGTATACCTCTTTAGACGATATAATCGCGGGATGTCAGCCCTCGAATGGCTTTGTCATAGTCTGCGACGGCATTGAGGACGTGCACAATCTGGGCTCCATAATAAGGGTGGCGGAGTGTGCGGGGGCAGACGGCGTCGTCATCCCCGCCAACAATTCGGCAGCCGTCACCGAGGCCGTCATCCGCATTTCAGCGGGCGCGGCCAACCACGTAAAGGTGGCCAAGGTCAACTCGCTCGGCAACGCCATCCGCACCCTCAAGGAGGCGGGCTTCTGGCTGTACGCCCTTGAGGCCGACGGCACCGGCATCTACAAGGCCGACCTCTCCGGCAACGTCGCCCTGGTCGTCGGCGGTGAGGACAGCGGGGTAAGGCGCATCACGCGCGAAAATTGCGACTTCACCCTCTCCATACCCCTGCGCGGCAAGGTAAATTCGCTCAACGCCTCGGTGGCTCTCGGCATCGCCGCATACGAGGTGGTAAAGACCCGCCTGTAACGCTATGACAGACAACGAGCTTATAGCCGCCTTCCGCGGCGGCAATTCCTCCGCCTGCGAGGAGCTTTTAAATAAATACAAACCTGTCGTTCTCCGCGTCGCGCGCAGGTTCTTTCTTTCGGGCGGTGAGATAGAGGATCTCGTCCAGGAGGGTATGTGCGGACTGTATTCCGCCATACAGAACTTTAAGAGCGGCGATTTTTCATCCTACGCCTACGCCTGCATAAGAAACCGCATAACCGACGCGGTCAGGCAATCTGCCAGCGGCAAAAATTTTGCCTTAAATAATTCCCTCCCCATCGACGGCGGAGTGCAGGAGCTCGCCTCGCACACTGTCAATCCCGAAGACGAGCTCATAAATCTGGAGAGGCGCGACGAGCTCGACGCGCTAATGCGCAAAAACCTCTCCCCGCTGGAGTACAAGGTGATGACGATGTATGTCGACGGCGCCTCTATGAATGAGATGTGCTCGGCCCTCGGCCGCACGTATAAGAGCATAGACAACGCGATAACGCGTTCCAAAAATAAACTGCAAAAAATTTTAGGAGGCTGAAATGGCTTATCTGGCGTTTTACCGCACCTTCCGTCCTACGACTTTTGACGAGGTCGTCAGACAGGAGCACATAGTCAAAATATTAAAAAACCAGATCAACGCCGATAAAATCGGCCATGCCTATCTGTTCTGCGGGCCGCGCGGCACGGGCAAGACCACTCTTGCCAAAATTTTTGCGCGCGCCGTCAACTGCGAAACCCCCGTAAACGGCTCGCCCTGCGGCGTCTGCCCCACCTGCCGCGCCCTGTCATCGGGCGCCAATATGGACATTGTGGAGATCGACGCGGCCTCCAACAACGGCGTAGACGAGATGCGCGACATCCGCGAAAAGGTTCAGTATCCCCCCGTGGCGGGCAAAAAGAAGGTGTACATCATCGACGAGGTTCATATGCTCTCGCCCTCGGCCTTCAATGCCGTATTAAAGACGCTGGAGGAGCCGCCAGCCCACGCGCTGTTCATTCTCGCCACAACCGAGCCGCAGAAGATTCCCGCAACCATCCTTTCGCGCTGTATGCGGTTCGACTTCAAGCTCATTCCGCGCGAGGACATCGAGGGCCTTTTAAAGCGCGTGTTCGACAAGACGGGTAAGGAGTACGATGATGAGGCCATCTCCGCCATAGCCCGCGCGGGCGCCGGCAGTGCGCGCGACGCGCTGTCGATTGCAGATATGTGCGCCTCTTACGCGCCGGGGAAGCTCACTTACGACGACGTAAACGCCGTGTTGGGCGCGGCCGATTTCACGTCGGTTGCAAAGATAGTCAACTTCATCTTCGAAGGCGACGCGCCCTCGGCCCTGTCCGAAGTCGAATCCGTCCTCTCAACGGGCAAGGGCGTTGGCACGCTGTGTAAGGATTTACTTACTTTCCTTAACAATGTGACAATAGCCAAACTGTGCAAAAATGCAAGGCAGATACTCTCTCTGCCCGACGACAGGTTTGCCCTTCTGTACTCCTCGGCCGAACGCGCCGACGGGCACAAAATTCTTCGCGTTACGGAAGTTCTCGCCGCATGCGAAAGCGATATGCGCTATGCTTTGAACGGCGCCATAACGCTGGAGACGGCGATACTCAAGTGCGCCCTTCCCGAAAGCGACTACAATATCGACAGCCTCATCTCGCGCATAGCCGCGCTGGAGAAGAAGGTGGAGGAGGGCGTAAAGGTAAAAATTTCCCAACTCCCCGTGCAGTCTGCCCCCGCCCAGGCGGCAACGCCCGTACAGACAGTGGATAAAGCTGCGCCCGCCGCGCCCCAAATGCCCGCAGCAAAGGAGACGACAAAATCCCGCCCCGCGCTTGCGGCAATGGAGGACGACAACCCCTTCGCTTCGCAGTCACAAAAGCCCGCGCACGGCGCGCAAAGTGCCGCGCCCGCGGCTCACGCTGAGGACGCAACCCAGCCCACGCTGTGGGAGAGCGCCCCGCCCCCCGCGCACGCGGGTTCGCTCACGGAAGAGCAGAAGGGCAGGGTGTTCGGAAGTCTGTTAAAGCTCTTCCGCACAACGCGGCGCAATGCAGTGCTCTTTACGCTGTGTATGGATCTGGAGAGTGCCTTTGATGGCGACGAGCTCATATTATATACTGATACCGACGCCGTGTTCAAGGCGCTCAACCGCGAGGAGAACGCGCGCTTCATACGTGAAGCTCTGGCCGAGCTGGGTGTATTTTCCTTCCAGGTAAAGCTCAAGCCCAAGGGCGAGAACAAGTGGGAGAGCGCCGAGCGGAAGCTCAGAGAAAACTTCAAGGGAATAGACATAGATATCAAATAGATGAATTGCGCGGTAAAACGCGCATGAATTCTTGCGGACAGATTCCGCTCCATTAAATGAACGCCCTGCGTTCATGAATTCTCGCAACCTTTGGTTGCTCCGTTGTGGCGGAAAATTTAAAAATAACTTCCCACCTCAATGCAAACGCAGTTTGCAGTTCATTTTTATCAATAAACCATCGATCAAGGAGAACAATTTTTATGGCAGGATATAAAGGCGGCATGGGCGGCAATATGCAAAATCTTATGAAGCAGGCCCAGAAGATGCAGGAACAGATGCAGGAAGTCGACAAGGAGCTGGAGGACTGGGAGGTAGTCGGCA
>DVNU01000053.1 GCA_018714165.1 Candidatus Coproplasma excrementipullorum
AATGCGCGCCCGCCTCTGTTTTTTATTATCTGCCGTACTTAATTTCCTTATTGAGTTTGCGGATTTTGCGCTTTATGGGGAAGCACCAGAAGATGGAGACCAGCCACAGCACGCCCAGGCATATGAGCGAGACGACGCCCGAACCGCCGAAGGCAAGGCCTAAACTTTCGAGCATACCCGTCATGCCGGCCGCGCCGCCTGCCGCCTCGCCACCCATGCTTGCAATGAGCGCAGGCGCAAACTTTATGCCGATTGCGGGCGCGAGCACGAACAGCGTGCCGGGAAGCCAGGCAGTGAGTTTTACGTACCACATGGTGAAGCGCTTGTTTTTGAGGAAAATTCTGAAGAAGGCAATGAGCGCCATCAACAGCCACAGCGCGGAAGTGAGGCCTATGAACACGGCCGTCACGGCAAAGAGCGCCATACCCACAGTCTGAGCCTGTTCGTCGGACATTTCGGCAAGCGCGCTGTCGAGCATGCCGCCGATATCGGGCATGGCTCCGCCCGTTTCTCCCTCTCCGCCTTCGCCGCCGAGCGAGGCAATGGCCTGTGTATAGGAGAAGGTGTTGTCCTCGTTTATTCCCGCGTCCACCATCTGACCGAACATATCGGAGATCTCGTCCAGCGTCTGCCCGTCGAGCGAATAGCCCATCTCCTGTGCAAAGGACTGTGCCGCGGCAGGGAATTGCGCCTTGGCCTCTTCATATTGTCCCTCGCCGAGCAGATCGGTGACTGCGGTTATCTCGTCCACGGGCAGGTCTGCATACTCTTCAGACTGAGCCTGCGCGGCAGAGGCCACAATATATGCGATGAAACGGGGCATCGCCTGCTCTAGAATATCATCGACGGCAGCGGTGAGATCGCCGGCATTGCGGGTTATATAGTCGCGCACGGTCTGCGCGTCGGGATCGACGCCGAGTTCCAGCGCGCTGAGGGGCATTATCTGAACGGTGACCTGTGCGCTGACGTCCTGAAGAACGTAGCCGAGCACCTCCGCCATATCCTCATTCTGCCCCTCTCCGCCCGTTTCGCCGTCAGCGCCGCCGTCGGTCTGACCGGACATCTCCGCCACCGCCGCAAAAGTATCGCCCGTGATTGCGACATCGACCTTTATCATTGGCATAAACTCTCTCCTTATTGCTTAAACTTTTTGAGCCCATACATCAAACCGAGCCTATACGACGCCCTGTATAATACGGCACCCTATATTATTATGTTGATGATAGCATAAAATTACGCACGCTGTCAATACCCGCTGCCAATAAACAGATACTGAAGAAGAAAAATAAACACACTGTTGACAAACTCAGAGTAATGTGATAAAATTATGGCAGCGTTAAGGTGCTTTACACGGCACCTGCCGCAAATATTTTTATCAGGAGAGTTAAAATGGTAAAACGTAAAACAAAAAAACTCAACACTGCCGCTCTGGTAGCAGCGGCAATAGCTCTTGTGGGCCTCGTGCTTGTAATCGTGGGCCTGGTCATCGACTGGGTTTCGCTGACCATAAGCGTGCCGCTTGTTGGTGATAGCACGATAACGGCCACCCTTGCCGACTGCGGCGGGGAGTACGCCGCCGAAGGCTTTGACGCAATGAACACCTTCGCAATAATAACCGTAGTTGCGACGGCGTTATGTTTTTTGGCGAGCGCAGCGACGCTTGTGCTAAAAAACAAGATGGTTAAGCTTGTTGCGGTTATTCTTGCCGCTGTAACCATTGTGTGCGCGATTATAACCATAATCTGCACATTCAGCTACTGCGGCGACGAAGGCGTATTTGCAAGCGCAGCGCCCGCTATCGGCGCCTGGCTGCTTACAGTCGGCGGCGTCATCGGCGGATTGGCCGGCGCATATGCCGCACTTAAGGCATAAACTTACCCCCTTACAGAACTTAAGGCGCCCGCGCATTGAAAATGCGCGGGCGCCTATTTTTTCATTTTAAATTTTAAATAGCATTTTAAGACATTACAGTATAACTCCGCCGCCCAGGCACCGCTTTTGGTCGTAGAACACGGCGTACTGGCCCGGCGTTACGGCGCGCTGGGGTTCGTTAAAGTCGACGTGCGCCCCGCCGCGGTCGTTCAGCGTCACGGTTACGCCCTGTTCGCCCTGGCGATAGCGGAACTTTGCGCGGCAGGAAAATGTGGTTGATTGGGGGATATAGCCTATCCAATTGATATTTTCCACCTCGCAGTAGGTTGTGTACAGCGGGCTCTCGTCGCCGTGGGAGACGTAGAGAATGTTGTTCTTTACATCCTTTTTTACGACAAACCAGCGGCCGCTTTCGCCCGACTTGCCGCCCAGATTGACCCCCCTGCGCTGGCCGAGGGTGTAGTGCATAAGGCCTATGTGCTCGCCGACCTCCTCGCCGTCGAGGGTGAGTATTTTACCGGGCTGATTGGGGAGATATTGCGAGAGGAATGCGCGGAAATTGCGCTCGCCGATGAAGCATATGCCCGTTGAATCCTTCTTTTTTGCAGTGGCGAGGCCGTTTTTCACGGCGATTGCGCGCACCTCCTCCTTCTTTAAATTGGCGAGGGGAAAGAGTACCCGCTCAAGCTGTTCCTGCGTGACCTGGTTTAAAAAATAGGTCTGATCCTTGCCCTCGTCGGCGGCCTTTAGAAGATAGTGTCTGCCGTCGGCGTTGTGGTCTATGCCGCAGTAGTGGCCTGTGGCGATGTAGTCGGCACCCATCGAGAGCGCGTATTCGCGGAAGGGCCCGAACTTTATTTCGCGGTTGCACAGCACGTCGGGATTGGGCGTTCTGCCCGCAGCGTATTCGGCCAGGAAGTATTTGAACACCCTGTCCATATACTGCTTTGAAAAGTTGACCGAATAGTATGGCATATCCAGGAGCGAACACACGCGGCGGACATCCTCGAAGTCGCCCTCGGCAGTGCACGCGCCGTTTGAATCGTCCTCCTCCCAGTTGAGCATGAACAGGCCTATTACGTTGTAACCCGCGTTTTTTAAGAGCAGGGCGGCCACGGAGCTGTCCACCCCGCCGCTCATGCCAACGACAACCGTCTTTTTTTTCATAATTTTATTATAACACATCAGTTTAGCGTTTGCAATTAAAAATAAATATGCTATAATAATGCTTGCCAACACACGTTTCTGTATTTTTAAATGAATTCTCGGCGGAAATCGCCTCCATGAATTGGCTGCGCCATGAATTTTCGGCGTATCGCCTCAATGAATTCTCGCAATCGAAGATTGCTCCATTATTGTAGAAATTATTTAAAAATATCCCTCACCACATTGCAACTTTGAAAAAGTTGCAATTCATGCGCCCTTGAAAAAATGATTATTGAGTGTGAGGGATTCTCGGGGCGCAATTGCAATTCATTATATCATGACCCTCCCCGAAGATAATTTTATTCTGCTTTCATTCATAAACACAAAATTGCGCGACGAATATGACTCGCTTGAACAGTTCTGCGACGAAAACGGGCTTTCAACAGAGGATATATGCGGGCGAATGGCACAAATAGGCTATGAATACGACTCCGCGCGCAACGCGTTTAAATGAGGAAAACTATGAGCGACGTACTTAAAAGATTTTTAAAATACGTAAAAATTGACACGCCCAGCGACGAGAAGAACGCCCAAAACACCCCCTCCACCCCCTGCCAGTTTGACCTTGCAAAGGCGCTCTGCGCAGAGCTGAAGGAGCTGGGGCTCGACGCGCGCATGACCGAACACGGCTATGTATACGCAAAGATACCCGCCAACGTGCCCGCAACGGCGGCCGTGGGGTTCATTGCCCACCTCGACGTGGTGAGCGAGCCCAAGGGTTACGGCGTTGCGCCCAAGGTGATAAAATACACGGGCGGCGACATAGTTGTGGGCAACGGCGCGGTTATAAGCGAGGCCGACTGCCCCGCCCTTAAAAACTATGCGGGAATGGACATAGTCACATCGGACGGTTCGACCATTCTGGGTGCCGACGACAAGGCCGGCGTGGCCGAAATTATGGCCATGGCGCAGTATATTAAGGACAATCCAGAGTTCAGGCACGGAGATATAGGCATCGCCTTTACGCCCGACGAGGAGATAGGCCACGGCGCGGCGCTGTTCGACGTCAAGGCCTTCGGGTGCGACTTCGCCTACACCGTGGACGGCGAGGAGATCGGCGAACTGAGCTACGAGACGTTCAACGGCGCGGCCTTTACCTTTGAAGTCGAGGGCAAAAACATTCACCCCGGCTCGGCCAAGGGCAAGATGATAAACGCCGTGACTGTGGCAAGCGATATAATTTCACGCTTCCCCGAAGGCGAGCGGCCTGAAACGACCGAGGGGCGCGAGGGATACTATTTTATAAACGACATCTGCGGCAATGTTGAAAAGTGCACCATATCGGGCATAATCCGCGACCACGACAGCGCCGCATTTGCCGCCAGAAAGGCCTTTGCGCAGTCGGTTGCAGACGAATTCGCGGCCACATATGCGGGAAGGATTAAGTTTTCGATACGCGACCAATACTATAACTGCGCGAGGGTGATCGAGCCCGTTATGCACATAGTAGACGCCGCAGCCGAGGCCATGAGGGCCGAGGGCGTGGAGCCGCGGATCGAGCCGACGCGCGGCGGCACGGACGGAAGCAGTTTGTCCTTTATGGGTCTGCCCTGCCCCAACATTGCCACGGGCGGGCACAACGCGCACGGCCGCAACGAGTTTATACCCGTCCAGTGCATGGAAAAGACGGTAAACATACTTTTGGGCATAATTTCACGTTTTGTAAAGTGATTGACCCGTATATATGCGGCGATTAGCCGCTTAACGCACCTGTAGCTCAGCTGGATAGAGCACAGACCTCCGACGTCTGGTGCCGATGGTTCGAATCCATTCAGGTGCACCAACCCCCGCCCCGCGCCCTTCGGGCGTGGGGCGGGGTTGCTATATAGTAAGTATTCGAACTGCGTAGCGCCGCACATATGGCCTGAATAACGCAGTTTGGCGCAATTGCGGCGCCCGCTCGCGCATCCACCACAGGTGGGTGCCTTGCCGAGGGGACCCCTTCGGGGTTTCGGCAATATCCGCTCAGGTGCACCAACCCCCGCCCCGCGCCCTTCGGGCGCGGGGCGGGCTTATAATAAGGGGAATAATATGATTTTTAAACCGACATTTGAGGGCGGCGGGGTGCCGCTTGGCGAGTACCCCAGGCCGCAGTTCAGGCGGGACAGCTATCTGCCCCTCAACGGCGAATGGGAGTATGCCATCACAAAATCTTCCGTACCACCGAAGGAGTATGACGGGCACATAGTTGTGCCCTATTCGCCCGAAAGCGCGCTTTCGGGCGTGGGACGACAGCTGAAAAGCGACGAGTTTATGCACTACTGCCGCACCTTTGCCCTGCCCGAAGGGTTCAACCGCGGCAGGGTGATAATAAACTTCGGCGCGTGCGACCAGATATGCACGGTGTTTTGCAACGGCGCCGAGATCGGCAGGCATGAGGGCGGATACCTGCCCTTCTCCTTCGACATAACCGAGCACCTTAAAGACGGCCCCAACCAACTTACGGTGGTTGTGACCGACGACGCCTCGTCCGACGTATACGGCAGGGGCAAGCAGAGTTATAAGCGCGGCGGCATATGGTACACCGCGATAAGCGGCATATGGCAGAGCGTATGGCTGGAGAGCGTGCCGCCCGTCTTTTTGGACGGACTTAAATTGGTGCCCGACTATGAAAGCAAAACTCTTTGTATCTCTTGCCGAACCGTGGGAGGCGAGGGAGCCATTGACTACGCCATATATGACGGCGAACAACTTATAGCCGCCCGCCGCGGCGCGGCGGGCGGCGAGGTGTGCACGCTCAACGTTTCGACCTGCAAGCCGTGGTCGCCCGACAGCCCCGAACTGTACCGCGTGGTGATTGAATGCGGGACCGACAGGGTGGAGAGCTACTTCGGCCTGCGCTCATTTTCGCGCCAACAGCGGAGCGGAAGGCAGTACTTTATCTTAAACGGCAAGCCCGTATTCCAGAGCGGCCTGCTTGACCAGGGCTACTGGGGCGAGGGCATTTACACGCCCGCAAGCAACAGGGAAATGTTTGACTGCCTTGTAAAGGTCAAGGCACTGGGCTTCAATATGCTGCGCAAGCACATCAAAATCGAGCCGATGCTGTGGTACTACTACTGCGATATCTTAGGTCTACTCGTGTGGCAGGACATGGTAAACGGCGGCGAAAAGTACCACCTTTTAAGACTGGCGCTGGGGCCCTTTTTAAACCTGCACCTGGACGACACAAACTATAAAAAGATGGGCAGGGGCAACGCCCGTTCGCGCAGGCAGTACCGCATTGAGGCCGCAGGAACGGTGGGCGCGCTGTATAACTGCGTGTGCATCTGCCAGTGGACGCTGTTCAACGAGGGCTGGGGGCAGTTCGACTCGCTGAAAATCTGCGAGCAGATGCGCGCGCTGGACGGCACCCGCCTGTACGACCACGCCAGCGGCTGGCAGGATATGGGCGGTGGGGATTTTTGCAGCAGGCACGTATATTTCAGAAAGGTAAAGCTGAAAAACGACGGCGTGCGCATACTGGCGCTGACCGAGTTCGGCGGCTACTCCTTTAAAAACGGCGAGGGCAGGCGCGTGTTCAGCTATAAGCACTTTGCAAACCGTCAAAAATTTATGGCCGCACTCAAGGGGCTGTACCTAAACGAGGTTGTACCCGCGATAAGGGAACAGGCGCTGTGCGCGGCGGTGTATACCCAGCTGAGCGACGTCGAGGACGAGGTCAACGGCATCTTCACGCCCGACTGGCAGTGCAAAGTTGACGGCGACGAGATGCGCGCGATAAACAGCGCACTCTACGCGGCGTTTGAGCAAAGTTTAATATAATGAAAAAATTAAAAGCCCCGCGGATATGGCCGTAATTCGGCCATATCCGCGAGGCAATTATTTTCACTACAACTATTCACTATTCTCTATTAGCTTTTCACTGCATTGCGGCTGCGCCGCAACGCCTCACGCGCCCTGTCTGACGCGGGGATTTTTGCGCAGCTCCTGTTCGAGCTCCTCGCACGTCTCCTGAAGTTCAGCCTCGGTTTCGGCCACCTCTATGCCGTCGAGAATGTTCTGAAGGTTGTATTCCTTGTTGAGATACTTTATGGTCTGGAATCCGATGACGGCCGTCATCGTGCCGTTGGTGAGGCCCTGAATAGAGCTGTCCACCAGCGCCGAAATGGCCGTACCCAAAAACGGTATGCCCTTGGCCGCGTCGCCCATCGTCTTGACGATGCCGTTGCCGATTTTTACCGAGCCCAGGCCGTAGGCGATGAGCGCGTTCTGCACAACGGAGGCGAAGATTTTGACGAGCTTTGCGTCCGACGGACGGAAGCCGTACAGGAACACTATATCCTTTACGAGCTGAAGGTTGACGACTACCACGAGGGCCGCGTCTATGCGCGAACTCTGCGAGAGCGCGGAGTATGCCGCCGACTTTAAAGAGCACTTGAAGATTATCTCCCTGGCCGTCTTTTTAATCTTGCCCTTGTAAAGATCGGTAAGCGCGGCCTTCAGCGCCTCGTCGTCGCCCGACTTCAGGGCCACGGCCATATCGCCGACGATCTTGTCGTCGTACCAGCCGGCGCCGTCGACGCTGGCATTGAAGTCGACAATTTTTTCGGCTATGTTGCGGCGCACGCGCTTGTTGTGGCGCTTGGCCTGCCAGGCGTGAGTGGAGTTGACGTTGGTTAAAAAGTAGTCCGAACGGCAGATTTTGACGACGGGCACTATGTAGATGAAGATAAACAGCACCGCCGAAACTGCCGCCGCGGCGTAGCCTGCATAGGGGTGGATGCCCCATATCTGCAGGGTAATGGAGAGCAGACACCATACGAGGAACACCCCGACGAGCGCGGCGAGGACAAAGAGCAACAGCCTGGCGCCGCGCGAATTCTGGCGGCGGACATACTTGTCCTCGTAGTCGTAAATGGTCATATTTTGCTGATTATTCTTTTGCTTGTCTGACATATAAATACCTTAACACAAAATTGCGCGGGACGCAAGCCTGTGAATGTGAAATTTTTTAAAGGTCTATGCCGAACTTATAGAGTTCGTTTTTGGGCACGCCCCTGTCCTTTGCGGCCTGCTTTACGGCCGACTTTTTGTCCATTCCCCGGGCCATATAGTGGGCTATATGCTCGCGTTCGGACAGATTGTTGAGGGGATTTTCCACCTCGCCCGCGCCCTCGACGATGAGCACATATTCCCCCCTCTTTTCGCCCGCAAGCCCCCCGGCCAGGGTGAAGGGCGTGGCCTGTTCGTGCACCTTGGTTATCTCGCGCACGGCCGAGGCTCGCCTGTCGCCGAAAACGGCGTACATGTCGCATATATAGCGGTCTACGTCCTGCGGGGCGGCGTGAAAGCAGAGGGTCAGATCGAGGTCTTTATACCTCTGCAAAAAGCGCCTGCGCTCGCCCTCCTTGTCGGGCAGAAAGCCCAAAAAGGCGAACCTTTCGGCGGGCAGGGCGGAGAGAACGAGGGCCGAGAGAAAGGCGTTTGCGCCGGGGACTATGGTATAGTCCACGCCCGCCTCCCTGAGGCGCACGCAGACGGTGTTGCCGGGGTCGGAGATGACGGGCATGCCCGCGTCCGAGATTACGGCCACCTGCTTGCCCTCGCGCGCGGCGGAAATTATCTTTTCGGCCGCCTGATTTTCGTTGAACTTGTGGCAGGAAAGCAGGGGCTTTTTTATGTCGTACGCGTTTAAAAGCTTCAATGAATGGCGGGTGTCCTCGCAGAAGATGACGTCCGCCGCCCGCAAAACTTCAAGCGCGCGCAGGGAGATATCTTTTAAGTTGCCTATTGGGGTAGAGACGAAAGTAACCATAGATATGTGAAATGCAAACTGTGTTTGCGTGAAACGCGCCTTCAGCGCGTGAAATAAATACCTGACGGTATTTGTGAAATACACAGCTGCGCTGTGCATTACGGCACAATTTATGCGGCTACGCCGCAGACATACTCACCGAAACGCAACCTGTAAGGTTGCATTTCACGCCGCCTTTGACAGGGCTGTTTGAAATGAGGAGTTGAGGAGGTATTTCATTCCGCGAAGCGGAATTTAACGCGCGCCTTTATGGCGCGCATCTCACCCGTCCGATCCAGCGGGGGAGTTTACAACCGTCTGGAGAATCTCCAATCCCGGCCGTCCGCCCTTGGCGGCCTCCACCATTATAAGGTAGGGCTTGCCGCCCGGCGTGCCGGACACGAACTGCAACCGCTTGGGCTCAAGCGAACGCGCCTTGAGCAAATAGATGACCTCCGCCAGCCTGTCCGCGCGGTTGACGAGCGCAAACCTGCCGCCATACTTCAACTTGCGATAGGCGGCCTCTATAATTTCGGGCAGGGTTATGGTTATCTCCTTGCGGCAGACGGCCTTTTCGTAAGATATGTTATCAAACCCGCCGCGCTCGTAGGGAGGATTGCAGAGAATTAAGGAAAACTTGTCGTCGTACTCCCTGCCGATATCCTGAAGGCGGCAGCAGACGACTTTTACATTTTCAAACCCGTTGTACTCCACCGTTCGGCGGGACATATCCGAAAGGCTGTGCTGCATTTCAAACAGCGTTACCCCCGATATATGGCCGTTCAAACACAAAAAATGCAGGCCGACTATGCCGCTGCCTGCGCAGAAATCGGCAACCTTGTCGCCCGCCTTTGCGCGCGCAAAGCGGGAGAGGAGAATACTGTCCGACGTGAAGCGGTAGAGCTCCTTGTTCTGTATTATCTTTTTGTCGCCGAAGAGTTCTTCTAAAACCTCGCCGGGATTGAGCGTTACCATAAACAAACCTCGCCGTGCGCGGCAGGGCGCACAAAAAATAAAAGGAGCGGGAACATAAAAGAAAAAGGCGGAGGGAATTTTCCCGCCGCCTTTGTCTTTGTAAATAAATGCTTATTCGGGCTTTACTGCACCGGTGGGGCATACACCTTCGCAGGCGCCGCAGTCGATGCAGGTATCGGGATCTACAACGTACTTATCGGAACCTTCGGAGATAGCAGACACGGGGCAGGTAGCGGCGCATGCACCGCAGCTTACGCATTCATCGGAAATTACGTGTGCCATTGGTTGTTTCCTCCATTATATTTTACATTGCGGCACAACCTGGTGCCACAATGATATTATATCACACTTTTTTTTGCGTGTAAAGAGTGTATTCCATATTTTTTGCGCGGCGGCGCAACTTTTTGGCGCCGCCGCGCAAAAAGCTGGCGGACGGCGGGGAATCAGTCGAGCAGTTTTTTGAGCTCCTCCTCGTCGACCTGCTCCTCCTCGTTGCTTACGGGCGCGGGGCCGCCGCGGCGGAATTTGATCTTGTCGGCGGGGAAGTCGCGGTAGGTGACGGCGTCCTTCTGCTCTATCTTGACCTTTACTTCCATCTTAAGCATATTGACCGAAACCACGTGGCCCTTGCCTTCGGGCGTGTCCACCTCGGAGCCGAGCTTGGGCACCTTTTTGCAGGCCTCGGCGTAGTAATCGTTTTCATACGAAAGACAGCACATCAGTCTGCCGCACAACCCCGAAATTTTGCCGGGATTGAGCGAAAGACCCTGGTTTTTGGCCATCTTTATGGAGACCTTTTTGAAGTCGGGCATACAGCTGGAGCAACAGCACTCCCTTCCGCAGGGCGCTATGCCGCCTATCATTTTAATTTCGTCGCGGATGCCTATCTGGCGGAGCTCTATGCGCAGTCTGAATGCCGAGGAGAGCTCCTTTACCAGCTCTCTGAAGTCCACTCTGCCGTCGGCGGTGAAGTAGAAGGTGACTTTGCTGCCGTCGAAGGCGAATTCGCAGTCGACTATCTTCATTACCAGCCCGCACTTTTCGGCCTTTTCGCGCACGAGTCTGATCGCGTCCTCCTTCCTCTCCTCGTTGCGGCGGACGGTCTCCCTGTCCCTATCGGTGGCGATGCGCACTATGGGCTTTAAGGGGGAGACGATCTTGTCGTCCTCAACCTCTGCCAGGGGAATGACCACGGTGGCGAACTCCAGCCCGCGCGCCGTTTCGACAATGACGTCCATACCCTTCCGGTAGGTGTCCTTGCCGGGTGCAAAGTAGTATACCTTGCAGCCGTTTTTGAATTTTATACCAACAATTTTTTCCATTTATCGTTCTCCGTAATTACGCCGCAGGTGAGGTTGAACAGAAGGGAGGAGAAATTTGCATTGAACTTCAGGTCCTCCAGCGCCTTGTTTACGGCGTTTACCGCGTACAACAGTGCGGGCCGCGTGAAGATTGAGCCGCACATATCCTGTGACGAAAGGCTTTTTTTGAGCTCCTGAAAGTAGATGCGCTGAACCTGGCGCAACAGCTCGGTCTTTTCCTTTACGTCTGCATATTTCAAACTGACGTCCCCCGCCTTGCCTAAAGTTGAGGCCGAAGCCACCTCGTTTGCGGCGGACAAAATTTCCTTGAACCACCCGCCGGAGACCATGGCCTGGGCCTGTCCGAATATGCCCGAACAGCTGGCCGCGGCCAGCGCGTTGAGCTGTTTATCGCCCCCTGCGCGGTTGAGCGCGGAGAGAATCGCTCCCTCGGAAAAGGGCTCTATCTCCAGCAGTTTTACGCGCGAACGCACCGTCTGCAAAATTGGCGCAAGGGAAGTTGTGCCCAGAAGAAAGTACACACCGCGTGGCGGCTCCTCCAAAAGCTTTAAAAGCTTGTTCTGGACGAGGGCGGAGGCCTCGTCGAAGCAGGTGAAGATGTAGAGCTTTTTGTCGCCTTCGATGGGCTGAAGGGCGCTGTCGGCCGAAATTTCGTCGGCGTCTGCGACGGACGGCTTTTTGCCGGCGGCTGGATATATCTTGACATCCGAAAAGCTTTCGCCCATAATGAGCGAGCCCTCGCGACGGCTCTCGTCCGTTTCAAAGAGCGCCATTGCGAAGTATTTGAGCGCAAAGCGCAGGCTGGCCTCGTCCTGAAAGTACAGCATATATGCGTGCGAAGCGCGGCCTGCGGCCACGTCGCGCTTGAAGATTGCATATGCAGTTGTGCTTTCAAGAAGTTGACGCATAAGTGTGCGGCCTCCGCCGCAATTGCGCTTTCAGCGCGTGAAATGTTGCTTTCGCAACGTGAAATGCAAGCTACAGCTTGCGTGAAATGGCTACGCCGTGAAATGCACTGCTGCGCTGTGCGTTATGGCATAAATTATGCGGCGAAGCCGCAGAAATACTGACCTCAACGCAACCTGAAAAGGTTGCATTTCACACCGCCTTTGACAGGGCCGATTGAAATGAGGAATTGAGGCGGTATTTCACTCCGCGAAGCGGAATTTAGCGCGCGCCTTTATGGCGCGCATTTCACTGTCGAGTACAGTTACCCCTTCACTATTCCCCTCTCCACAAAGAGTTGCCAGATCTTATCGCCCGTCTCGTACTTTGTACCCGAACAGTCTATGGGGCAGATGTCGGGATACCTGCGCGCGAGCGCAAGATAGCCCTCGTACACCTTTTTATGGAAGGCGAGGCCGAGCTGTTCAATTCTGTCCCCCTCGTCGGCGCCGTGCTTACGCTCGAAGGCGTCTTCGGGGGAGATGTTGAGAAATATAGTAAGGTCGGGAGGACAGTTTTTGAGCGCAAAGGCGTTGATATCTGCCACATAGTCCTCGCCCAATCCCCTTGCGTAGCCCTGGTAGGCCAGCGAGGAATAGACGTATCGGTCGCAGATGACGAGCTTGCCCGCCTCAAGCGCGGGAATGACGCGCTCCTTTAAATGCTGGACGCGCGCGGCGGCGTATAACAGGGCCTCGCACTCGTCGCACATGGCCGTGTTCCTGCCGTCGAGAATAATTTCGCGTATGCGCTCGGCGATGGGACTGCCGCCCGGTTCGCGGGTGAGGATATAGTCGACGCCCGCCTCGTCAAGTTTTTGGGCGAGAAGTTTGAGCTGTGTGCTCTTGCCCGAACCTTCGCAACCTTCAAAGGTAACAAAAAAGCCTTTCATCTCTTTACCACTTTTATCATTCCGCCGGACAGCCCGAAGGTGTTTTTGCTGTTTTCAAGGAGCTGGACGGCCCGCTCGGTGATTATTTCGCCCGCTATGACCACGGGCAGACAGGGCGGAGTTATGCCCACGTTTTCAGCGCACATATGACCTGCGCTGCCCTTTAAGGGCACCCGCTCGTGCCGCGCTTTGAGCGCATACAGATAGCTGTAAGTGCGCGCCTGCGCAGGGATAAAGCGGGGTTTTTCAACATACGTACCCTGAAGTTTTTTATTTGTCGCCACTGACATGAGCGCAATGGCGAGCTTATCCAGCTCGCGCTTTGCAGTCGACGGCGAGAGGTAGAACAGAAGGTAGCGACCGTCGTTCATCTCGGCATATATGCCCCTCTTTTCAAGTTTTTCCTGCGCGAGCGCGGGGGATATGCCCAGAGGTTTGAAGTCCACCGCTATCTTGGCCCAGTCGGCCGAGGGATAGAACGTGAAGGCCGAGAGGTTACTCTTAAAGACCTGCGCCGCCTCCTTTGTCTTTTTGTAGCGGTCGGGGTTGTTCTTGTAATACTTTACGCCGTACTCCACCGAGGCCATCACGGGGAAGGACGGCGAAGTGGTGCGGAATATGCCCATTGCCTCCTCCGCGACGGGAATGAGGCTTTCGTCGTTGACGCACACATATGCGCCCTGCGTGAGAGTGGGCAGAGTCTTGTGCGCGCCGTCCACCCACATATCGGCATATTTGCCGCAGTAGCCCGCGCGGTTCTCTCCCAGGGCGAGATGGGCGCCGTGCGCCCCGTCGCAGAACAGATACCTGCCCTGCGCCTTCAATATGGCGGCATAGTCGTCCAGCGGGGCTATATTGCCGTAGTAATCGGGCGAGGATATTATCATGCCCGCGATGTTTATATCGTTGACTACCAGCTGTTCAATAAGCTCGGGGTCGGGCGGAAGGAGCACGCTGGCGTACTCTGCGCCCTGCACTATTACCGGCTCGACGGACAGCAGTCTGCAGGCATTGAACACGCTCTTGTGGCTGTTGCGCGGCACTATGAGCTTATTGCCGAAGCGCGAAGCCGCGTAAACGCACGCCATTACGCCCGACGACGAACCGTCGGTGGTGATGAAGGCGCGCTTTGCGCCGACAATTTCGGCTATGTCGGCCTGGGCGGCGGCTATAGCGCCCGAAGGGTTTTGCAGATCGTCCGAAAAAGACAATTCGGTTATGTCCTTCTTTGCGCCGGGAAAACGGCGGACGAAGGCGCCCGCGCCCTTGTGACCGGGCATATGAAAGCGAAGCCTGTCGCGCGGAACGTATTTATTTAATTGGGAAAGAATGTGATAGGGATATTGCATCTCTTACCATGAGTTTTTGTGATAATTTTACCTTGCTATCCTATATTACCACGTTTTTTTATTTTTTGCAAATATTTTATGTCTTGCCGCCAACATAAGGTCAACAAACAAAATTTGTCATTTGCGTCCGAGAGGTGGGGGAAGGAAAAATGGGGAGGAAATAATTGATAAAATAACGGGCGCGCCGCGTTTACGCGGCGCGCCTGTATAAGTTAAAGATTTAAAACAGATCTTAGTTTAGCGATAGATTTCTCCGCTTCGGCGCGCTCTGCACGCCTTCGGTCGAAATGACAGATGGACCGGTCGGTCGACTGAAAATTTGTGCGTAGAGGCGCGGGGCTTATTCTCGCCCCGGTCTACTGAAAATCCGTGCAGAGATGCGAGTAAGACGCGGAGCGTGCGGAAGTTGCGAAGGAGCTTACTTAGAGGTAAGTGACTGAGCAAACCCGTAAACGCGACAAAGTATTGCGACGCATATATGCGCGGATTTAGCGCTTAGGTTTCATTGTGGGGAACAGTATCACATCCCTAATCGTCGCACTGTCGGTCAAGAGCATAACCAACCTGTCGACGCCCATACCCAAACCGCCTGTGGGGGGCAGACCGTACTCTAAGGCGGTGATGAAGTCCTCGTCGACCTGCGCATTGCAGCCGGGCTCGGCGGCGCGCTTTTCCTCGGCCTGCTTTACAAAGCGGGCCTTCTGGTCTATGGGGTCGTTGAGTTCGGAGAAGGCGTTGCCGAATTCGTGGGCGCAGATGAAGTACTCGAACCTCTCGGTGAAAGCGGGATCGGCGGGCTTGCGCTTGGCAAGGGGCGAGTTTTCAACGGGATAGTCGTAGACTATTGTGGGCTGAATGAGAGTATGCTCGACATATTCATCAAACAGCGCGATGAGCACGTGGCCCTTTGTGGCCTTGTCGCCTTCGGGCACCTCACAGCCGAGCGCCTTTGCGCAGGCGCGGGCGGCCGCGTCGTCCGCCCAGCTGTCATAGTCGGCGCCGCAGGCGGCCTTGACGGCCTCCTTCATCGTCACGCGCCTCCAGGGCGAGCCCATATCGATTTCGGTGCCCTGGTAGGTTATCTTGTCCGTGCCGCAGACGTTGAGGGTTATGGTTCTGTACATATTCTCGATGAGATCCATCATTCCCTTGTAGTCGGTGTAGGCCTGATACATCTCAACGGTGGTGAATTCGGGATTGTGGAAGGCGTCCATGCCCTCGTTGCGGAAGATGCGGCCGACCTCGTAAACGCGCTCCAGCCCCCCTACTATCAGCCTTTTAAGGTAGAGTTCGGTCTCTATGCGCAGGTACATATCGATGTCGAGCGCGTTGTGGTGGGTCTTGAATGGCCTGGCTGCCGCGCCGATCTCCAGCGTGGTCAGAACGGGCGTGTCGACTTCGAGATAGCCTAGATTGTCGAGGTAGGAACGGATTTCCTTTAATATCTTCGAGCGGGCGATAAAGGTTTTACGCACTTCGGGATTGACTATGAGGTCTAAATCGCGCTGGCGGTACTTTATGTCCATATTGGTAAGGCCGTGCTGCTTTTCGGGCAGGGGCAGAAGGGACTTGGACAGCATATCGATATGGTTGCAGTGAACGGAGATTTCGCCCGTCTGCGTCTTGAACACAAAGCCCTTTATGCCGACGATATCGCCGATGTCGTAGTCCTTTTTATAGGCCATATAGTCGGCCTCGCCGACGTCGTCGCGCTTTACATATATCTGAATGAGGCCGTCGCGGTCGGAGATATGCGAAAAGGAGGCCTTGCCCATGATGCGGCGGGACATCAGCCTGCCCGCAATGGAGACCTGCTTGCCTTCGAGCTCGTCGAAGCGCTCTTTGATATATGTGGAGTTGGCGGTTACGTCGTACTTGGTCTTTTCGTAAGGGTTGTTGCCCTCGGAAACGAGCTTCGCCAGCTTTTCGCGGCGGATGCGCGCCTGCTCGGCGAGGAGTTCCCTCTCCTCCTCTTCGGTGGGGATGTTTGTGTTCTTCTCTTCCATAGAAATCCTTTTAAATTATCGATATATGGCAGTGTGCTGCCGCTAAATGCACGCTGCATTTGCATGAATTGAAAACGCTTGTGCGTTTTCATGAATTGCCGCCTCAACCCCTCACTTCGATTGGGTTTATAGCATGGCGGCATGAATTGCAACTTTACAAGTTGCATTGTGGTGAGTAGTTATTTTTAAAGTATTTCTCACCGTAATGGAGCAATCGCAGATTGCGAGAATTCATGAAGGCTCTGCCTTCAATTCATTGAGGCACTTGTGCCGAAAATTCATGCGGCTAAAAGCCGCAATTCATGCGCGCGGGCGCACTGCTTATCTTATGCTGACGATCTTGAGCTTATATTCGCCGTTGGGCGCCACAACGAGCACCTCTTCGCCGATGCGATGGCGCATGAGCGCGGAGCCGACGGGAGACTCCGAGGAAATTTTGCCGTTCATAACGTCTACGTCGGTGACGGAGGAGATGGTGTAGGTTTCCTCCTCGCCGAACTCCTCGTCGAGCACGGTTACAACCGAGTTGAGGTGAACGTAGGAGTTATCTGTAATTTCCTCCTGAACGACGGCGTTTTTGATCTGGTATTCGATTTCGGCGATCTTGCCCTCGTTGGAGCGCTGTTCCTCGCGGGCGGCGTCGTACTCGGCGTTTTCCGAAAGGTCGCCGTGCGAACGGGCCTCGGCGATGCGCTCGATTATTTCGGGGCGCTTGGTCTTTACCAGATACTCAAGCTCCTCCTTCAAATCGTCAAGATTTTTTTGGGTCATTACAAACTGTTCTGACATTTTGTTTTTATTACCTCTTATTGATATTTGATTGCAAATTTAAAATTTCTGCGGGCACGCCCGCTTTAAATAAACAAAGATATGTGGGCGAACGCACTATCCGACCACATATCCATCTACTATATTATATATTGTCCGCATTTTTTTGTCAATTAAATAAAAGGGTCAACAGACGATGAAATGCAGGCCTGCGTCCTGCGTGAAATAAAAACGGCAGGCCGCTTAAACGGCGCATTTCACTCTTTTACTTTCTGCTTTCCTTTACAAACTTCGTTATCCTGTCGATCGCCTCGGAGAGCTGGGACATGCCCGTGGCGTATGAACAGCGCACGTGGTACAACCCCGCGTCGCCAAAGGCGGAACCGGGAACGACGGCGACCTTTTGCGAGCGCAGAAGGGCGTTTGCAAACTCCTCGCCCGTCATGCCCGTCGAGGCGACGGACGGGAACACGTAAAAGGCGCCCTTGGGCTGAAAACACTTTAAGCCCAGCGAGTTGAAGGCGTTGGCCAGGAACCTGCCGCGGCGGGCGTACTCATCCACCATCTCCTCCACCACGGCAAAGCCGTCGGTGAAGCCCTCGGCAAGGGCGGCGTTGGCGGCGTGCTGGCTGACGCGCGGCGCACACATTATAGTGTACTGGTGGATCTTGAACATAGCCTCGTCGATCTCGGGCGGGGCGCAGACAAAACCTACCCTCCACCCCGTCATTGCAAAGGCCTTGGAAAAACCGCTTATCAGCACCGTTCGTGCGGACATATCATCGAACGAAGCGATCGAGGCGTGCTTGCCGACATATGTGAGCTCGGCATAAATTTCGTCCGAGATGACGAGTAAATCGTGCTTTTTTATCACGGGAATTATGGCCTGCAGCTGCTCTGCCGTCATAATGGCGCCCGTGGGGTTGTTGGGATAGGCCAAAATGAGCGCCTTGGTTTTGGGTGTTATAACCTCCTCCAATATCTGGGGCGTGAGAATGAAGTCGTTATCGGCCACGCAGTGCACGGCGACGGGCGTGCCACCCGCGAGCGACACGGAGGGTGCGTAGGAGACATAGCAGGGTTCGGGCACTAAAATTTCGTCGCCCTCCTCGCAGATGGCGCGGAGGGTTAAATCTATTGCCTCGCTGGCGCCGACGGTGACTATGGTGTGGTCGGGGTCGGCGGGAATGGAGAAGCGCTCTTCAAGGTACCGGCAGATGTTTTTGCGCAGTTCGGGCAGGCCGCGGTTGCCCGTGTACTGGGTGAGGCCGCGCTTGACGGAGCGGATTGCCGCATCGCGGATAGACCAGGGCGTGACAAAATCGGGCTCGCCCACACCGAGTGAGATAGCCCCTTCCATTTCGGAGACTATGTCAAAAAATTTTCGTATGCCGCTCGGCTTAAGTTCAGCCGCGCGCCTGTTGATAAATGAACGCATAATGATAATTAAAAATGAATTGCGCGGCTTTGCCACGCGTGAATTGAATACTTCGTTTCTCGGCGGCAGTAAGGAGAGCAGCCGCCTCGGTCACCGTTCGGGCGACCTGATGCCCTCACTCACCTCGCAAGGCAAAACAGCAGATTACTGCTGTTTTGAGAATGCCTTGCTCGCCATGAATTGCCGCCTCATCCCCCCACTTCGATTGAGCAGGCCATATGACGGCGTGAATTCTCGCAATCTGCGATTGCTCCATTGTGGTGATTATTTACTTTAAATAATCATACCGAGGCGGTGTAGGCAGTTTGCTTTTATGCCGTTAGTATTTTCAAATAATTAATGTTTGCAAGCGAAACCACGCTTTCGCGCCGCAAGTTCGTAGCGGCTGTAATGGCATCATCCGCTTTGGTCGCCGTTCGCACGTATAATGCGCTCACTGCTCTCGCAAGGCAAAACAGCAGATTACTGCTGTTTTGAGAATACCTTGCTCGTCTCAATTTGTTGCGACCAGCAACCTCAGCGGGGTGAATTTGCGCGATTATTCCTAAATAATTAACGTCGGAAATCGCAAGGTGGAATTCATTTCTACCGTTAAGCGATTTCACGACCAAAGCAACCTCGCTGCAAGTCGCACGGAGCCGCTTGCGGCGAGTACGACTTGAGCGAAATTAAAATAATTTACGTTACGAGGGGAATTGACTTCCCCGAAGTAGCCCCAATTTGCGAACCCTTTCGCCTCGGCAGGTGAATGTGGCGCAATTATATAAATGTAGGGCTATTTAAGATTGCGCCACAGAGGGCAGCGCCCTTAAATAACGGCGAGTTGGTGCATATCCTCTTATGCACAACGAGCGTTAACTTTTTTATGGCTGTACCGAAAGCCTGTCGCAGCTCTCGTCCTTCTTCATGAGCGCGCCCTCGACCTTGTACTTCTTTAATATAAAGTGCGTGGCAGTGGAGAGCACGGAGTCGTATGTGGAGATGCGCTCGGACACAAAGCGCGAGATGGACTTCAAAGACTTGCCCGCGACAATTACGGCCAGATCGTATGCGCCAGACATCAGGTACAAACTCTTTACCTCGCCGTGCTCGGCTATCTCCCGGGCGATGGTATCGAACCCCGAACCGCGCTGGGGTGTAACTTTCACCTCGATGAGCGCCTCAACGACGTCCTCGTCGAAGGCGTCCTCGTTGACGATGGCGGTGTACTTGACGATGACGCCGTCGTCCTCAAGCTTTTTTACCTTTGCGGCGGCCTCCTTTTCGCTTATGCCGAGCATTGCGGCAATCTTGGATGCGCTTGCTCGCGAGTCGGCCGTAAGAATGGCAACTATGTCCCTCTCTGTCTTTTCCATAAATTTTCCTCTTCGCGCGGCGGGGCGCCGCCCCGCCGCGCGCTTAAAGATATTTTTATTATTTTATAACTTACATAACCTTTTGTCAAGATTATTTAAAAAATGCGTTTACAAAGCGCACCGTTTCTGCTAAAATTGAGGTATGTTCAGAATGTGGGGCAAGATAATCAAAGACGGCAAAATTATAAAGCAGGTGACTTACGAGCGCGTGGATAAGTTTACGTACTCATCCTTTTTCAACTACCTTGCGGACATCTGCGAGGAGCTGGACATAGCCACCCCCGTGCTCTTAAAGACTCACATATTCAACTACGCCAAGTTCAACACCGTAAAATTTATCCCGCGCGACTTTGCCGAGAGCGTCGACTTTGACAGACTGGTCATAGAAAATATAACAGTTTAGTCAACCCGTGTAAGGCGCCTTTGGCGCCGCGCTCATAATCGCGTGCAGACTGCCCATAATATTTATATGCGACTGTCCTGCATCATTTGTTCGGCAATTTTAATTATCTTAGGCATATGCGGGGGCGTTTATGCGCTGACGGGATTTGACCTGCTCTCCTTTATATGCTTTAACCGTACCACCGCGTTGCGGGCCGTTCTGGCCGCGGGCGGCGTGTGCGCCTTATTTTTGGGCTATGCCCTGGCCGTGCTCAGGCCGTATAAGGGTTTGAAATAATTTAAAATATGCCGCCCTGCGGCGCTTTGTGCGCCGCAGGGCGGCATATATGCTTTAACCAACGCATTTTAAGACCACAGTTCGTCCATATCGAACCCGTTGACCTGAATGACTTCGAACAGGTCGCTGTTGGCGATATTCCTGGGCGAGACGACGGGCCCGCCCGTGCTGTCGATATCGTAGCCGAAGGCCTTATAGGCCTGCCAGACGAGGTGCGAACAGTGGGTGTTTATTACGTTGTCGGTCTGATCCTTGGGATAGAAGAAGCCGACAAACAGCGAATAGGGGATTCCGACGAGGTTTTCGCGCGCCCAGGCCGCTATTTCGGCGGCCTCCCCGGCGGAAATTTTGGGGCGGAGCACCAAGAAGTTTGTAGCCTGCCTGAACCAGCGCGTTCCGCTCGTGCGCGAGGGAGTACCCACCGACACGGCCTCCGCAATCCTGGCCGAGCCGCTGCTGCCGCCAGTGATTACCAGCGCGGCATGGCCGTTTATCCAGCCCATAGTGTGCACCGAAGCAGATATAAGCACGTCGCCCTCCCTTAAATCGACCATATTGAAGTACTTATCGGGGAAGTAGTCGTGCGAGCTGAAGGGGAAGTCGGAGTCATGCTCGGTCTGCCCCTCAAAGAAAATGTCCTGCTGACAGCCTAAAATAAAGGCAGTGTTGAGGGTCGTCTGACCCTCGAAGTACACGCGCGTGAGGCCCGTCTGATGATAGACAAAGTCGTAATCTTCGTCCGTCCAGTCGGCAATATCCTTTTCAAGCACCTGTTCGAGCCCCTCAACGTCCATCTCGTAGTCGGGCGCGACGCGCATCATATTGTGTGCCACGGCGTTGGAAATGAGAAAAAACGCCGCTATGACGACTAGCGCAAAAAGGATGCTTGAAATAATTATTATGGCCCGCTTTAAGGGGCTTTTTTTGGTTTTTGCCTTGTTTGCGCTCAATGGTGCCGCTCCGTAAATTTCAAGATTGACCCCATTATATACCTTTGCCAAAGAAAATGCAACACTGTGGCGGTGAAAAGAGCGTGAAAGCATTACGCTCCGCAGTGAAATGCAGGCCCGCGGCCTGCGTGAAATGGCTGCGCCGTGAAATGCCGCCTCAACTCCTCTTTTCAATCAACGCTGTCAAAGGCGGCAAAGCACGTTCAATGTGATGTGTTGGGGTGCATTTCACAAATACCGCAGGTATTTATTTCACACACCGAAGGTGTATTTCACTATTATCTGATTACTTGGCTTTTATCGAAATTCCTGTATTTGCATCCTGATACATCACCCAGTAACCGCCGCCGTCGACGGGCACGTATGCCGCTCGGCCCTTTAAACTTTCGGGGCAGGGCGCGCCCGAAGCTACGGGCACGCCGTAGCACAGATATTTTGCACTGCCCCCGTCATATATCACGCCGAACGCATAGTGCGCGCCGTTGCCGTATGTGATTTTGGCCCAGCGCGAGCCGTCGATTACGTCCTCCAGCGCCTCGGCGCGGGGATAGGTGGAGAATATCTTTTTTATGTCTCCGCTCATCCTCTCATAGAACCCGCCGCCCGCAAGCTTTGGCTGAGCCGGCTCGTCGTCCTCTTCGGCGCGGAATTCTTCGCCCTCCTCTTCGGGAGAGCCGCCTATATGGAAGGCGCTGGTGGCGCACTTTATGGGCTTTTCATCCGACTCTGCGCCTTCTCCGCTCTGTTGCTCTGCGCAGGCAGACGGCGCGCTCTCGCCAGCGCCAGCAGTCTCTTCATGCGCGTCAACTCCGCGCTCCTCTTCGGCCTCTTCAGGCGGGCGTACAGGGCCGCCGTTTTCATCAGCTTCCAGTTCATAATAATTTTCGTCGGCAATGGCTTCGTCGTCGTAGCTCGTCCGGGCGGCGCTCTCCTCGTGCTCGATGGCGCTCTGCACCGAGGCGAGAAGTTTTTGGTTGTCGCCGCAAACGGCGCAGGCGACGGGCGCCACCGAACCCGCACGGCAGAAGGTTATGAGGCAAGCAAAACCGTCAGTGGGGTCGAAGGGACACTCGCCCTCGTAAGCGGGCGAATCGAAGATGACCGCCGACGAGCCGTCGGTTATGCCGATACGGTAACACCCCTCGGTGAGGGGCGCGAAATTTATGAGCGAGGCTTCGGCCTTGAAATATCCCGCGTATGCCTCGCAGCGCACCAGACCCTTGAGCTCGCCGCCGTCGGCCGAGTAGCCGGCCTTTAAAGTTTTTATGAGCGCTATCCTTTTGACGTAACCTGCCATTGCACACTCCCGCAGTATTCTTTTGGTCTATTATATTTATTTGATGCGCGCGCAAAAGATGTATTTGTGTAAAAATATATACATTAATGAGGAATGTGGGGCGGGGAGACACGAAATGCGCGGGCGTTGCCCGCGCGTGAAATACCTGCGGTATTCGTGAAATACACAGCTACGCTGTGCGTTATGGCAAAAATTATGCGACACAGCCGAAGAAATACTCACCTCAACGCAACCGAAAGGTTGCATTTCACACCGCCTTCGAAAGAACTGATTGGAATGAGGAGCTGAGGCGGTATTTCACGAAAACGTTTATAACGTTTTCATTTCACGCACGATGTAATCGTGCATTTCTCTGCTAGGCGCAGGCCTTAACGCCTGCGCCTAGCAAATTTGCACGTTCATTTTGTTGCATTGCACAACAAATTTTGCTATACTGTTATACAGGGATACGATACATTGGCATAAATACCGCTTACGTGTATTGCACGATTTAAACATTGTGCCTCCTCTTTCACCCAACTATTACACGTTTTGGGTGAAACTATGTTTAAAAAATTCAAAACATTAAAAATCCCGAATAATTTTTTATCCCATTAATTTTGTAAATATTGCTTTAAGGAGATATCATAAATGGCACTTACCAAGAATAAGAAAGTACTCGACTTTGTAGCCGAAAGCGCCGAACTTGCCCAGCCCGACCAGATAGTTTGGATTACGGGCGAACCCGCCCAGCTCGACGAGTTGAGGAAAGAGGCCGTAAAGAGTGGCGAACTAATAAAACTCAACCAGAGTATTCTGCCCGACTGCTACCTGCACAGAACAAAGGTAAACGACGTTGCCCGCGTTGAGGACAGAACCTTCATCTGCACCAGTGATAAAGACGATGCAGGCCCCGTCAACTACTGGATGGATCCCAAACAGGCGTATGAACTGGCTTCCGAAATTGCGCGCGGCTCGATGAAGGGCAGGACTATGTATGTCATCCCCTATTCGATGGGCGTCGTCGGCTCTCCCTTCGCACGCTACGGCATAGAAGTGACCGATTCCATCTACGTCGTCCTCAATATGGACATTATGACGCGCGTGGGAGCCAATGTCTTGAAGGCCATCGGCCCCGACGGCGACTTTATAAAGGGATTCCATGCAAAGTGCAACGTTGACGCGGACAACCGCTACATTATGCACTTCCCCGAAGACAACACCATAATTTCGGTAAACTCCGCATACGGCGGCAACGTTCTTTTAGGTAAAAAGTGCTTTGCGCTGCGCATAGCCTCCTACCTCGGCAAGAACGAGGGCTGGATGGCAGAACATATGCTGATACTCGGCGTAACCTTCCCCAACGGCGAAAAGAAGTATGTTGCGGCGGCCTTCCCTTCGGCCTGCGGCAAGACCAACCTTGCAATGCTCATTCCCCCCAAACACTACCAGGAGAAGGGCTACAAGATTGAGTGCGTCGGCGACGACATCGCCTGGATACGCGTGGGCGCAGACGGCAGACTTTGGGCCGTAAACCCCGAAAACGGTTTCTTCGGCGTGGCTCCCGGCACCAACGACCACTCCAATCCCAACGCCCTGGCCGCAACGAGGCGCGGAACGATTTTCACCAACGTCGCCCTCGACACCGACAATATGACGGTATGGTGGGAGGGCCTCAACAAGGATTTACCCGAACACTGCATAGACTGGACGGGCAAGCCCTGGAGCCCCGCAAAGTTCGACAAGAAGGATAAGTCGACCTACGCCGCCCATCCCAATTCGCGCTTCACGGCGCCTGCGGCAAACTGCCCCTGTGTTTCACCCGAATTCAACTCCAAGGAGGGCGTGCCCCTTTCGGCCATCATCTTCGGCGGCAGAAGGGCTACCACCGCTCCCCTGGTGTATCAGTCGAGGGACTGGAACCATGGTGTGTTCATAGGTTCGGCTATGTCCTCCGAGACGACTGCCGCCGCCACGGGCGCAACGGGCGTTCTGCGCCACGACCCCATGGCAATGAAGCCCTTCGCGGGATATCATATGGGCGACTACTTCCAGCACTGGATAGACATGGGCAAGGTTGTAAAGAATCCTCCCAAGATCTTCAACGTAAACTGGTTCAGACAGGACAAGGACGGAAACTTCATCTGGCCCGGCTTCGGTGACAATATGCGCGTGCTCGAATGGATTTTAAAGCGCTGCGACGACGGTGTGGACGCCGATGAGACGGCCATAGGCTACGTGCCCAGACCCCAGGACATCGACCTTGAGGATATGGACTACGAAATCGCTCCCGGACACAAGTTCGGCCTTGAGGACCTTGAAGGCATACTCGAAGTAGACAAGGAAAAGTGGGCAAAAGAGGCCGACGAGATAGAGAGCTACTATAAGAACACCATAAAGACGAGGATCCCCGCAGAGCTGACAGAGTGTCTTGAGACGCTGAAAAAGAACTGCGCAAAGTAATTTGCCCCGCATATATATGGCGATTAATGAATAATAAGTTAATGAAGGCGGGCGGCACAAATGTGCCGCCCGCCTTCATTCTATCGCCGCAAATTTTCCCTGCGGCGTAGCCGCATTCCCCCATTACTATGCCCCTACGAACACATTTAAGGCATGCAAAAAGCGCGCGGAAAAATCCGCGCGCTTAGTCGGTGTGGAAAAAACGTGCATAACGCAGGCCATTACCGGCCGCAACTATGCAAGCAGATACAGCGCCCTTACTTGTTGACGCCGGGAACTTCAACCTCGTCGAATACGGGATCGTCGAGGAATTCAGCCATGGTCATGTTGAGTGCGCTGCAAACCCTGTAAAGAGTAGTCATGGAAATGGAAGGGGTAGATTTGGTTCTGAAAATGTTGCAGACGCTCTGGCCCTTAACACCGGGAAGCTCTCTGAACTCCTTCTTCATCATACCTCTCTCTTTGAGGATACTGCCGAGTCTTTTTGCTACTGCTTCTGTGATTGTCATAATACGCTCCATAAAAATGAATTTAGTAGCCCATCCCTACTATTAAACAGTATATATAACTTTATGATTATTTGCAAGTGTTTTTGTTGATTTTTTTGTGAAAAATATTAAAATTACCTTATATTTTACATTCATTCGACCCAGTCAGGCTTTTTTAACATTTTTCTCTCCGTCGAAATTTTTATCGTCGAATCCGACAAGCGGAAGCATTACGCGCACCTTTTTATCTATAAGCCTCTTTAAGGCAAAATACAGCGGCGTGCCGATGGAAAATATCCACACAGTTTCGGTGAGAATCATTGAGCCGAATGTGTACCAATAGCCTATGGTATTGTCGCTCATCATAATAACCGCGGGAATGATGAAGGCGTTTAAAATGATGTTGAAGAAGGCGCAGAGTACGAGTTTTAAAGCATCGTGCTTAAATAACCTGCCGCAGCCGAAGGAGAGCCCCGCCGCGGCGAGGGTTGCCAGGCTTCCCAAAAATATGTCGGGAGCGCCGTAAGCGGACAGCAGGTTTGCCAGCATGCAGCCGACGTACAGGCCGGGGATAGCCTCTACATAGAATACCGCAAGCACAACAAGGCCCTCGGCGGGACGGATCTGGAAGGGGCCGTATGCGAAGGGGTTGAGTACCCAGGTGAGGACGGCATACAGCGCGGCAATCAGGCCTGCCCTGCAGATCATAAGCGTGGTGAACTGAAATTTCTTCTTGTTCATTGTTTTGCAGTGTGTACGGCCAAGCAATAACCCCGTACTATGCCCCATATAACGCTTTTTGAGGACATAAAAAAGAGCGGGTTCAAAACCGCTCTCAAGGTGTTGTGCTTTACACACTTTCTCCTTTTCTCGGTTTTTTTATGCGGTAGTGTTGAGCCGAAAACCTACCTCGTCGGCACAAATGCCCGTTCCGCGCAAGCCGTGCATAGCCCACCTTGCTCCTTTAGGGCATTGTGCCTCCTCTTCGCGAAAATGCTACAGCTTTTCGCGAGGGCTTTTGAATTATTTTGCGCGCCTTCGCGCGAAAGCAAACTCACCTTTGCAAGCCCTGCTTACGCAGGTGCACACGCTTTAAGTTCGTTTGCTTATATTCGGGAGTTTTCTCCGTGCATACGCACGTCGAAAACTCAAGTCTGCAAACAATGTATTTGCAGCGAGTTTTTTTATTTTGTCGGAAATCGCTTAACGCGAGAAGTGAATTCCCGCTTGCGATTTCTCGGCGTTAATTTTTTATAATTAGTTTGTTCTCTCCGATTAAATCTGATTCTAATCGAAGTTTTTAAATTTTGTCGGGCGTCGCTTACGGCGAAATAAATTCGCCTGCTCCGCCTCGGAGCTATTTATTGTGCCTCCTCTTCGCGAAAATGCTACAGCTTTTCGCGAGGGCTTTTGAATTATTTTGCGCGCCTTCGCGCGAAAGCAAACTCACCTTTGCAAGCCCCTGCTTACGCAGGTGTACGCTTTAAGTTCGTTTGCTTATATTCGGGAGTTTTCTCCGTGCATACGCACGTCGAAAATTCTTATATTGTGGTCAAAAAGAAATGACGACAGGAATTGTCGACCATATTATATGGCGGCTAAAGATTATTCCTCCGTTGATTCGGGTGTAACGGGCGTGGTCTCTTCCGTCTTGCCGGCGCCGCTGTTGCCGAGGAAGGTGCCGAAGCGTATCTCCCTCTTGGCCCTTGCGGGACGCGCCGAACGGGGAGCGGACGATCTTTCGCCCCTGTCCCTGCCGCCGCGGCGGTCGGAATATCTTCTTTCGCCCCTTCCTCCTTTTTCGCGCCTGTCGCCGTACTTCCTATCATTGCGGGGACGGCGCTCGTAGGGCTTTAAGTTGGCGGGGATTATAACCACATATCTGTTGGGCTCGTCGCCCTCGCTTATGGTCTTTACATCCTCGCGGCCGGCGAGAGCGGAGTGGATAATTCTGCGCTCGTAGGGGTTCATGGGTTCGAGCTTATACTTCCTGCCCTTTTCAACGGCCTTTTTGGCCAGTTTTTCAGCGAGGGCCGTAAGCGTCTTGCAGCGGCTTTCGCGGTAGTTTTCGCAGTCGACAACGACTTTTTTGTACTGCTCGTTGCCGATATTGGCAACCGCGCCGGCTATAGTCTGAATGGCATCGAGCACTTCGCCGTGATGGCCGATGACCTGGTGTGAATTCGCCGTCTGTACATTGATTTCAACCTTTTCTCCGTCGGAGACGATCTCAGAAAAAGCGTTGATCTTCAAGATTTCGAACAGACCGTCTATGAACTTTGCCGCGCGCTCGCCGTCGGTGGCGCGCTTTTCGACCTTTACCTTTGCCTTTGTTCCCCCAAGGCCGAAAATACCCTTTTTACCCTCGTCGATTATGGTTATTTCAGCTTCATCCCTTGTGATGCCGAGGGAAATGAGTCCGCTTTCGACGGCCTCTTCCACCGTCTTGCCGGTGAAAATGTTGTTTGATTCCATTTTTTCTATCTCCTGAAACGGCCAATATTTTTGCCGTTATAATATAGCAAAACTGTTCTTTAAAATAATTAAGTCTGCAAGCAAAACCACTCTTTCGCGCAAATACTATAATTATAAATAATTTACGCCGAGCGGCGTAGGCGGAATTGACTTCTGCCGTTAAGCGCCGCCGACTACAGCAACCTCGCTGCAAATTGCACGATGAGCAAGGTATCTTCAAAACAGCACAGTGTTCTGTTTTGCCTTGCGAAGTGAGCGAGCGCAACAGGCTCGCAACGCGATGACCGAACACGGCGCCATTCATTACGCCGTGTAAAACGCACAGCGACTACGATTTGAGCGACAATCTTTTTTATTTTCCCTTGCTCATCTTCTTGTGTTCGGCCTGAAGCTCGCGCTTTTCAAACCACACGTTCATGGCCTTGTTTATGATGAGCGTAGTGATTATGGAATAGGTGGTGTTGGTGATCATATAGATAGAGAATGCCGAAGAGTACATAAACGCGAAAACACCGTACATTATGGGCATCAGAACCATCATCCACTTTGTGGTGCGCTGGGCAGAGCCGTCTACAGAGCTGAGCTCGTTGGTGGCCTTGTTGGAGCGCATGGATATGAACTGCTGCAACAGCATTACGCCGATTGACAGCACTATCAATATGAAGTAACCGTTATAATTTTCCTTCTGCTGTGTGAGGTCGGCCGTGACTTTGTTGTACGATTCCTCGTAGCTGTCGTCTATCGAAGCCGATGAAATTGAAGAGCGGAAGGTGGAAAAATCGGGAATTTCGCGGGAGAGCATTGAATCGGGATACCAGAGGTTTCTCACCCACAAGAAGTGGTTGCCCTCCGAAGATTCGTATCTCTCCATATATTTTTCCGCTACGTATGCCGCCGCATCGTCATCGATATAGAATGCCACGAGAGTCATCCTCACCGCCTCGCGGGTGGCGTCGTCATCGCTGTTTTCGGCGCCCTCGACAATGCTGACGTCGGTATGAGACTCAAGGTATTCATCCATAAGGGCCGAATAGGCTTCCTCTTCCGTCATTTCCGGCTGGCCTTCCTCAACATTGGCCGCACTATATACCTTAGCGAACGCCTCAAAATCCACTTTGAAATCGTACTCGCCGTCTCCTAAATCGTAGTGGTGCAAAAAGCCTTCGGGATTGGTAGTTTCGTCGTATACATACTGCTCAACGACGCTGTTATAATCGCGCACCATATCGTTGTAACTTTCGAGCGTGGCGTACTGCGAGTAGGTTGAGAAGGCGTTGAAAACGACGATGAATATGACGAGCGAAACTATCATGGGCAGGCAGGCGCTGAACATGGAATAGCCGCTCTTTTTCTGCAGCTCCATTACCTTCTGCTGGTAGAGGTTCTTGTCGTTGGCATACTGCTTTTGCAGTTTTTCCATCTGCGGCCTCATCTTTTCCATGATGAGGGACTGCTTTTTGGTTTTAATCCTCGAATATATGTCGAGCGGAAGGACGATAGTCTTTAATATGAGCGTAAACACTATGATGCCCACGCCGATTATGCCTATGCCCTCTATCAGCCACTGAATGACCGTGCCTATCCAATTTAGTTGAATTTCAGGTATGGACTTGATTCCGTAGCCAAGCACGCCCTGGGAAAGATTTGCTAATAAATTCATTTAAATGTTCTGCGGGCTATAATACCCATCTCACTTTGAAATAATTTTCGGGAGCGGGATCGTAGCCCCCCTTTGAAAGAGGGTTGCAGCGCAGTATGCGCCAGCAACCTAAAATTAACCCGGCTATTAAGCCGACGTTGTTCAAACAGCGCAGCGTGTATTCCGAACACGTAGGCTCATAAAGACATGTATGCCGCGAAAGAGTTTTCTGATAGAGTATTATCAGCCTCATCAACAGCATCTTTATATACGGTCTGAACACTGTGCGGCGGGCAAGTTTTAAAAGTTTTACCCACTTTGACTTTGACATAGCGAGTTGATTTTTTTGAAGCAGGTTACAAGGCCCTTTTCCACCTGGCTGTAGGTAAATTTTTCGCCCGCCTTAGGCAGAACGACTACCGAATAGTTCGCGCCGAGAAGGCAGACGTTTTTATCGTAAGCGGCGCGGATAAGTCTTTTGAGCCTGTTGCGCTGCACGGCCTTGCCGTGCTTTTTGGAGAGGGCTATTCCCATCACCTGCGCCGAAGAGGGCAAGTAAAGTAGTGTAATGCGAGGGGAAAACACTCTTTTTCCCCTCTTGAAAAGTTTCTGAAAGTCAGTATTTCTTTTTAGTCTTAAATAACGCATACCGCATAGCCGGCATTTAAGCGCTTATTCTCTTGCGACCCTTGTTTCTTCTTCTCTTCAAAACCTTTCTGCCTGCGGTGGATGCCATTCTCTTTCTGAAGCCGTGAACTTTGCTTCTCTGTCTCTTTTTGGGTTGGTAAGTTCTTTTCATTTTTTATTCTCCGTATACAAATTTTTGATTTTTTTGCGTAACTTTGCCCCTCACTATTATATATAGGCGCAAATTATTCTACAACATTATATTTTTTTATGGTTGAAGTGTCAAGCAATATTACTTGTCCTTACGGGTAAAATTAAATATAAACTGTCCTTATTGTCCTTATTCTGGCAGATAAAGGGCTGAACGTTGTTGTTGAAGGACAGCACTGCCTCGTCCTCGGTGAGGGCGTTTATGGCGTCTATTATGAACTTTGAGTTCATTGCTATCTTTAAATCCTTGCCCTCTGCCGCCGCCTTTACGGGCTCCTGCACGTTGCCTATTTCGGAGTTGGAAGTTATCTCTATCTTATCGGAGGTGATGTCGAAGATAATAAGGCTGTTCTTGTCGTTGCGGACTAGTATGGCCGCGCGCTCTATGGAGGCCTTTAAAAGGTTTCTGTCCACCGTAACCACCGTCTGGAAGGCGCGGGGGATTATGTTTTCCTTTTTGATAAAGTCGCCGTTGTACAGCCTGGAGGTGAGGACGGTGTCGTCCACGCACACCAAAATTAAGCCGCGCTGGAGCTTGAGCTCGGTGTTGCCCTCGCCGGAGGGGAGCATCTTTTCGATTTCGTTGAGCGTTCTGGCGGGGCAGATAATCTCCATATTGTCGAGCGTGGAGGAGATTACCTTGCCCGAAGAAGTGGCCAGACGGAAGCCGTCGAGCGCGGTAACGCAGATGTCGTTGCCTGAGATTACTATCTGGCAGCCCTTCAAAATGGGGCGGGAATCGTCGGTGGCGCAGCAGAAGGACGTGGAGGTTATCAACCTCTTGAGCTCGTCCGTGGCGATTACAACGCTGTTTTCGTTGATGTCCACGTCGACCCTGGGGAAGTCGTCGGCGGGGAGAACCTGCAGCGAGGTCTGGCTGTCGGCATAGGTTATCTCCATCTTTCTGTCCTCGACGGCAAGGGTTATCTGCTCGCCTTCGAGCTTTTTGATGAAATCCGAAAAATACCTGCCGGGCACGCAGATGTCGCCCTCTTCATAAATTTCAGCCTTTATCCTCTTCTGAATGGATATTTCGCCGTCGGTGGCGGTTAAAGTTAAACCGTCGTTGTGGGCAGACAGCTTTATGCACTCCATAACGGGTATGGTGGTTTTGGCGGCGCAGGCCTTTACGACCTTCAAAACGGCCTCTGACAGATTGATTCCTTCGCAAACAAGTTTCATTTTATTCCTCTATGTCCCTCCCGCGGAAAATAAGACGGGATGTTGAATGATTTTTTATTTTTTTATTAAAAAGGTTTTAGTATAATTAATAATAGGCGCGGTTCAATTGTTTATAACTTTTCAAATGCGCGCCGGATTTTGCGATTACATAGATATAATAACAAAAAACTTGCAGAAATGCAACAAAATTGGGGCTGTTCGGGCTGTGGAAAAAGAGGGCTTTTGCTGTCGGTAAAGATGTGTACAAATTGTAACAAAGTTGATAACTTTTTTTGAACATCGGGAAGGCGAAGTAAGAAATTTGTCGCATTTTGTAAGTTATCGACAAATCAACTGTAAAAGAGGGCAATGTTTATAAAGTTATGTACAATCCACACAGTTGCAAAAATCCAACTGAATATGTTATAATGGACGGGATATGGATGTGAATTTTTACAGGAGCAAGGTTTACGGCGAGTTTGAAGGACAGTTCGAAAAGCTGTGGCAGATGCTCACCGAGTACAACCAAAAGTACAATCTTACGGCGATTACGGCAAAAGAAGATGTATTTCTGAAGCATTTTTTGGACAGCGTCGTCGGCGAGAGCTGTTTTCCCGTCGGTGCAAACGTCTGCGAGATCGGCTCCGGCGGAGGATTTCCCTCTCTGCCCTTAAAGATAATCAGGGACGATCTGTCCTTCACCCTCATTGAGAGCACGGGTAAAAAGTGCAGTTATCTACAGGCAGTTGTCGATAACTTCAACTTTAAGGGAATGAAGGTTTTAAACATACGCGCCGAGGAGGGAGCGAGGGACAAATTGTTGAGAGAGAGCTTTGACGCGGCGGTAGCGCGCGCCGTGGCCAGGCTCAACACTCTGTGTGAATACTGTCTGCCCTTCGTCAAGGTGGGAGGAGTGTTTGTAGCCTACAAGGGCGACTGCGCCGAAGAGGTGAAAGAGGCTTCAAACGCCATTAAAGTGCTGGGCGGAAGGCTGGAGAGAGTGGAAAATTTTGAGATAAACGGCGAAAAGCGCGCCCTGGTTGTAATAGGAAAGGTGGCCGCCACGCCTGAAAAGTATCCACGCGGCAGGGGGCTGGAGAGAAAAAAGCCGCTCTGATTTTTTGTGATGTCAAGGGCGGCGCGGCCTGCGGCCGCGCCGCCCGATAAATTTGTGAGAGGGAATAATGAATTGCGCGTTTACCGGCCACAGACAGCTGGGCGAGTTTGACGAAAAACTCTTTAATATCAGCCTGAGAAATTTAATAACGTTGCGCGGCGTGGATACCTTTTACAACGGAATGGCGCGCGGCTTTGACCTGCTTGCGGCCCGCAAGGTAATCGAGCTAAAGGACGAGTACAATCTGAAGCTCGTCGCCTGCATCCCCTTCGGCGGTCAGATAGACAGCTTGGGCCCCGCCGACAGGGAGATATATGCCAGAGTTTTGGAGTGTTGCGACGATATCCGCGTGCTCTCCGCCGCATATTACCCCGGATGTATGTACGCGCGAAACCGCTATATGGTCGACAATGCCGACATTGTCTACGCCTATTACAGCGGGGGAAAGGGTGGCACAAAGTATACGTTAGACTACGCCAGAAAGTGCGGCAAAGAGCTGTTTATTATATAAATTTTTCCGCTGAATGTCCATTGAACGGGCAATATATGGGGGTCAATTGATGTTTTTTGGTTCCTTCAACAAAAAATTGAATTTTACAGAGAGTGACTATTCTGAGCAAAATTGCGGCGAAAAGGACGCTTTTAATCAAAATGAATACGAAAAAATTGCCACGGAGATAGGTTTTTATCTCGGCAGACGCGAGGAGTATTCGGCCCAGGAGGCATACGGGTATTTTCACGCCCGCTACGGCGCTTACCCCATAGATATGCGGCGGTTTTACGACTATTACAACACCTCGGCTACCTGCTTCTGGAATGAAAAAGTGCTCTCGGACGACAGGGATATTGAGAGCATTTCGCAGTATAAAGATTACTTTTGCTACCTGCGCGACGGAAAATACACCGACGAGCACAACATAACCTTTGTAATAGACCCCAATTTTGTTGACGTTGACGGGTCAAAGAGGGGCGCGGCGGGCCGCGGGACAGGGCGTTACCTCGACAATATCATCGTGGTAATCGGGTCGTTTGACGATTTGAACATAAATTCAATGAAAGTACTTCTGGGCGATGGCTGCCGGCCAATAGAATATGCCCTGGAGTTTTTCAGGCGCCACTCGGGCAGCGGCGCGGGCATCTTAAGGCATATAGTGGAAATGTTTAAGGACAGATTGGGAAAGCTCTACCCATACCCGCAGCGCATACATACGGCGCTTGAAAATGACGATATATGCCTCATTCACGTATATGGCGAGGGAGAAGAACATAGTTTTTCAGTTAAATTTGCCCTGTCTCCCTCCCCCTGCCTTATTTTCTACGGCTATAATATGGAGGAAAACTTTCCACTCACGGCCGTCGGCGTTGAAAATGTTATGTATTGGTGCAACACGGCCATTGAGTGCGGAAATTTGCTCGTTGCCGAGCTCGACGGCAGGGAAATTAACCGTTTTGAGTGGATTGCCCCGCATATATGCGGCGTTGAAGAGCTTGTCGCATTCTATATTGACGAGCTTTCCAAGAGCGGGAAGTATGCAATGAGCGGTACGGTTTTAAAGTACAGCAATTTTTTGGGCGAAGTGTTCCTTTCCGCCAGCATTTAAATACGTTAATTCAATGATATTGCCGAATGAATGGCCTATTGGAGCCCCCCTTTAACAAGGGAGGCTCCAATAGGGTATAGAGTAGCGGCAGTTGTCCGCAACTAATTTATTGGCCGCAGACAATTTTTATAAAAATTGTCTGCGGCCAAATTATTAAAATTTATTCGTAAAATATCAAAGTGCAGATTTTAGTGAACGGGAAGACAACAAATCCCTGTAAAAATCGGTTATCCCGTCGGCAATTATGTTTGCCATGCGATAGACCATATTGAGCCTGGTTGCCGAAAAAAGAGCGTAGTTGAACAGCGACTTTTCAGCCACGATACCCATTATCGAGACATCTCCCACGCGGGCAAGTTTTTTATCCGCGCCGCTGCCCGGCTTTATACCCTTCGGTGCTATTTTAATGAGGCCGATATCAGAGGCATCTCCCACAGCCGCATCTACCGCGATAATTTTTTGGCCGGGGTGACTGTTGCATAAAAAATTATTCATATATCCCACCTCCTTCGCGGTAATCGGCTTGCCCAGCGTACCGTAGACAAAAATATTGTGCTGCGAAAGGCGGTTTTTCAAAATTGTACCTACAAGCGGGCCGAGGGAATCACCTACGGACAGATCGCTGCCGATACATAAAACTACTGGTATACTCCCGCACGATGGAAGTATTTTTTTTAAGGCCGCATATTCTCCATCGGCGGCTAAGGTATTGCACAAATTGAATGAGTAAATCATGATATTGACCTTTTCAAAAAAATTACTACAAAATTATTGACCTGAAAAGGAAAAAATATCCATTGCAAATACCCTAAAAAACTGAATTTTGTAAGCCAGTTTAGTAATAATAAGATTGCATATACTATTACTTGCACTTAAATTGCAATAAAATCTCTGAAATTTACCAAATCAAGATAAAAAATAGCCTATAATTTTAAATTAAATAAGTAAGGAATTACGGAAATATAAAGAATTCCTGTAATAATTTATATAAATTCATCAAAAATCAGAATTTTTATAAAAAATTATAAATTTTTATTATTTTTTGATATTTTATAATACCAGGTGTCGGATTTTCAGATTTATGCTGTTATTTAGATTTTAGCCAAGCCAATCGTTAATTGAAGACTGATTCCGAATGTCAACTTGCAGGCCAGGCCGTTTTTACGCATAACTATTTAAGCTCTTCGATCAAAATAGCGGCATTTTTGTAAAACCGTATAAATAGCCCAAAATATTGTACAAACCGCTTAAAAGATTTTAACAACATTGCCATATCGCCATTGTCGTTCCGAATACGGATTGTTGAGTGGAAGACGCGCAGCAAAACTTAAATAAGCTATAAAAAAATCACGGCCTTAGATATATATCAAAACACAAGCTGTACTTTATTTAAGTGAATTTCGTTCGGCCGTCAATCAGAGAGTTAGAAAAGATCTAACAAAAACACCAATAATATTTTGATAATTTATTGCGCCATCTAAAATTTCATGCGCTACAATATTTTTTGCGCCGTATTTTGTACTGCGCCTATGAAACATTTTATTGTTTCTCACTATTTTTAAGCAAATTTCGGTGTATAAAGGATAAAATATATGGTCAATTTATCTACAATTATGCCTGTAAAGGCTTTAAGATATAGCTATGTTATGGTTTTTTAGGTAAAAATCTTTTAATTGTTGATAATTTACCTTAACTTTATCAACAATTAATCATTTTATCAACATTTTATTGCTTACAAATTAATTTATCAACCAAAATCACTAAATTTAGAGCGTTTCAGTTTCACGTGAAACATTAAAAATATTAAAAAATTTGGCTGAATGTTTCCCGTGAAACTAAATTCCGACAAAAATTTAATTAGCGCATTAAAAATAATTGTTAAAATATGTTATATTAAGCATATAAATATTTCACGTGGAACGTTAAACAGGTTTATCAAAATTACATACATATCAGGTGAAAATCAAATAAAATTTGAGTGATACGCGCAAATTTTTCCTTTAAATACTTGATATACTATTAATAATATGGTAAAATAAATCTATCGTAAATAATATCATTATTTAGGGAGCAATTCCCAAAAAAGAGGTACGATTTTGAACAAAAAAAGCAGAATTATCACGTGGGTGATTATCATTTTGCTGGCTATTGCCGCAATTGCGATAATCGTCACCACAACGCTCAATGGCGGCGCTCGCAGTATTAATTATGATGAGTTTGCCTCTTATGTTGAGAACAACAAGTATGAGATTGTTGACGGCAGAGTTTATGATAAGTCAACCGGAGAGATTGCCAATGGTTATGGCATTGACGAGAACAATAATATAACCTATAACGGCGAACCTATCGTTAAGATAGTCAGGGTTGAGTTCAATCAATATCAGCTCAACGGCTATGTAATTGCGGCTAACGGCAACGAGGTCAGGGCGTATTATTGCTACGGCCCTTCGTTCTATTCGGCTCCGACTACTGACGGCGTACTCCAGACTTGGATGAGTTACGGCGTCAGCGTAGAATTTGCCAATCCCAATGCAGGCAGTGTTTGGGGCTCGGTGCTCCAGTTTGTTGTAATCATTGTGCTCTGCGTCGTGTTCTGGCTGATCATCAGATCGACGGCGGCAGGTGGCGGAAAGGCGATGTCTTTTGCAAAGACTAAGGCGCGCGTTTCCACAAATATTAAAGTGCGCTTCACAGATGTTGCAGGCGCAGAAGAAGAAAAACTTGAACTTGCAGAAGTTGTAGAGTTTTTGAAACAACCGAAGAAGTTTGCAGACCTTGGCGCAAGAATTCCCAAGGGTGTGCTGCTTGTAGGCCCTCCCGGAACGGGTAAAACGCTGTTTGCCAAGGCTGTTGCCGGTGAGGCCGGCGTTCCATTCTTCTCGGTTTCAGGTTCAGATTTCGTTGAAATGTATGTCGGCGTAGGTGCGTCGCGAGTGCGTGACCTCTTTGAAATGGCAAAGAAGAACCAGCCCTGCATCATCTTCATAGATGAAATCGACGCTGTGGGCAGGCACAGAGGTGCAGGCCTCGGCGGCGGTAACGATGAACGCGAACAGACGCTCAACCAGATTCTCGTTCAGATGGATGGCTTTGAGTCCAACGAGGGCGTCATAGTTATGGCTGCTACCAACCGCGCAGATATTCTTGACCCCGCCCTGATGAGGCCCGGCCGTTTCGACAGACAGATTTATGTCAATCTTCCCGACGTCAAGGGTCGCGAGCAGATCCTCAAGGTTCACGCCCGCAACAAACCCATGGCTCCCGACGTCAACTTTAAGACGGTTGCAAGGATAACGGCAGGATTCTCCGGAGCAGACCTTGAAAACCTTTTAAATGAGGCGGCCATTCTCGCCGCACGTGCAAACAAGCAGTTTATAGGCAATTCCGAGCTCTACGAGGGCGTAAATAAGGTTCTTATGGGGCCTCAGAAGAAGAGCAGGGTTGTCACTGAAAGCGACAAGCGTATAACCGCCTATCACGAGGCCGGTCACGCCATCATTGCAAGGCTGTGCGAGCATTGCGATCCCGTTCAGGAAGTCTCCATCATCCCCCGCGGAAATGCTGCAGGCTATACAATGACCCGCCCCGACAACGACGATGCTCATATGTCTAAAAACAAGATTGAGGACTTTATCTGCATGGCCCTCGGCGGCCGCGTTGCGGAGGAGCTCGTCATCAAAGATATTACGACGGGCGCTTCTAACGACCTTGAGCGCGTAACTGAACTGGCCAAGAAGATGGTCACCGAATGGGGCATGAGCGACAAGCTCGGTCTTGTGACCTTCGGTTCCAACTCTCAGACCGTATTCCTCGGCAAGGATATGGAGTATCATAACACTTATTCCGACGAGACGGCCAAAATTATTGATGATGAAATTCATTCAATAATCGAAAGCGGACACTCGCGTGCAACGGCCCTTCTCACCGAAAACAGATCTGTTCTTGATAATATGGCACGAGTGCTCATAGAGAAGGAGACCATCTATACCGAGGAAGTCGATCTTCTGATGGAGGGTAAGGACTATAAGGAAGTGCTCGCCTATATGGAAGAACACGACAGTGCCAATAACGGCAATCCCTTTAAGAGATTTGAATAATATGTCTTACCTATGCGCTATAAAATATAGCGCATAGGTAAAAAATATATTGTTTCACGGGAAACAATACTGTACTGTAGCTGTATTTTGATTGCTGAGGCTTAGATTAAGCCGTGTTTTATAGGGTTTGCAGCTTTTTACATATGCAGGAAGAGCCGCAAGTCGTTGAGTCAAGGAATGAAAAATATGGGAAAAGTTATATCTTTTACTAACAAAAAGGGCGGCGTTGGAAAGACGACAACTATAGTCAATATGGCTGCTTACTGTGCCGATCTCGGCAAAAAAGTTTTGCTTATTGATTTGGACAGTCAGGGTAATGCCACTACCGGCCTGGGATTTTCAAAGAGTGCCTTAAAAAAGTCGGTCTATGCCGTGCTTGTTGATGACGATAAAATTTCCAACAACATTTTGCCCACTGAAGTTCCGCTTTTGGATATTCTACCCGCAAATGTTGATCTGACGGGTGCGGAGGTAGATATGGTCTACAAACGCAGTCGCGAGGCTATTTTGAAGAACGCCCTCAAGGAAGTCAAGGCAAACTATGACTACATATTTATCGACTGTCCGCCTTCGCTCGGTCTTCTGACGATAAATGCCTGGGTGGCCTCTGACTCGGTAATTATCCCTCTTCAGGCCGAATATTATGCAATGGAGGGCGTAAGCCAGCTTATGAATACCATTTCGATGGTAAAGCAGCATCTCAATCCCAACCTGGTGATCGAGGGGGTTGTAATTACGATGTACGACGGCAGGGCAAACGTCTCCAAGCAGATCACAGCCGAGATCAAAAAGTTTTTCAAAAAGAAACTCTACGAGATAATTATTCCGCGCAACATAAGACTCTCCGAAGCTCCAAGTCACGGTAAGCCGATTATGCTTTATGACCCTAAGTGCGTAGGGGCGAGGGCCTATAAGGCTCTCGCCGAAGAGTTTTTGTCCAAACAATAATATGTATATTCATTGCAGTAACGAATAATTTTATACGCATTATAATTCAAGTGCGCCCAGCTCTGAGAGCAATTTATAAATTTTAAAAATTTTTGATTAAAAAACAGAATTTTTACGATACAATCAGGCATTCTTAAGTAAACTTAAGTAAAAAGTTATGCTGAGTGGAGGTAATATATATGGCTAAGGATACCGGGAAAGGATTAGGCAAAGGTTTAGAGGCTCTGTTCGAGGAGACGGGTTCGGCTTTTGCCAACGTCTATGAAGGCAAATCGGCCTTTGCATCGTATACAGAAGAGGAGAGACAGAATGCGTCGGAGATGAAGATTGCCGACATCTATCCCAATCCCAATCAGCCCAGAAAGAATTTTGACGAGCAGGCTATGCGCGAGTTGGCCGACTCAATCAAAAAGCACGGCGTAATTATGCCCATCGTCGTCAATGACGACGGCAGCGGTAAATATATGATAATTGCGGGCGAAAGGCGCTACCGCGCGGCCAGAATGGCCGGGCTGGACAGCATGCCTGTAGTTATACGCAATTACAGTGAACGGCAAATCAAAGAGATTTCGCTCATTGAAAACCTTCAGCGCGAGGATCTGAACCCAATAGAGGCGGCCAGCGCAATGAAACAGTTGATGGTAGACTATAAGTTGACGCAGGATGAACTTGCCGAGCGCATAGGTAAATCCCGCCCCGCTGTTGCAAATACGTTGAGGTTGCTTTCGCTCACGCCTGAAGTTACAATGATGGTTGCTGAAGGTAAGCTTTCGGCCGGACACGCAAGAACGCTTGTGCCCCTGGCCCCTGATGACCAGATAGCCTTTGCTACCGACGCTGTAAAGAGCGGCATGTCCGTGCGCGAACTTGAAAAGAAGGTGCGTTCATATAATATCCCCGCCGAAGTCTTGGAGGAGCGCAAGAAAAAGAAGCGCGCTATAGCTTCGGTTGAGCTCAAAGATTTGGTAGAGCGCATGCGCTTTGCCTTCAGAACTAAAGTAAGCCTCATCGGCAACGATAAAAAGGGCAGAATATATATAGATTACTATTCGCGTGACGACCTCGACAGAATAGCTGAAATACTGGATATTATAGGCAAACAGTAATAATAGGGCTTAAAGGCCAATGATTTGATTAAATTTCGGGCAAAATTGCTGATTTTCTGCAATTTTGCCCGATTTTTTATTATTTTGGCTAAAAAACCTGAAAAATGCAGAAAATGCTCAATTTTTCTTAAAAATATAAAATTTTTGGTAAGAAAAGTAAGGAATATTTTGCGCTTATTAAGGTTTACCTTATTTGTTAGTGCGTTTCTGATTATGTATTTATCAGTTTGGTTGCTTGTAGTAATTAGAAATGGTTTTGATTTGCTATTTTTAGTCTTTTTGATCGTAAATTTTTGTATTGTTTTTTTGATTTATTATGAGTTTTTATAATTTTTTTTGTGTTTTTAGATAAGTTTTGCTCAATCTTTGTGTAGGTAATGTTGACGTTAATGTTCCACGTGAAATATTTAATGTTCTTTCATATATGATGATTCAGATAGTTTAGTTATCTTGATTGTTGACAACCCTGTCGTCTGCTTTATAATAATTTATGATTATTTCTCCAATTTTGAAATAATATTGTATTCGATTTTGTCAATATTTCCCTTTTTTGTTGTTTGTTTAAATATTGCGTTGTGTCAACCTTTTAACTGTGTAAATTGCAGGTTATATCGGTATTGCATTATAATTATGATAAAATTTAAGCTTTGCTATTGTATTGTTAAAATAATTATGTTATAATTGTTTTGCTGGTATATGCTGTTCATAAGGGAGAGAATGTGACAACTTCAATAAAGCGTTTTAAAACAAAAATTGTTCTGTCCGAGCGGAGCGTTACACTGCAAAAGCGGTTTTCAGGCCGCAAGTTGAAGTTTCTGACCTGGGAAGAGATAAAAGCCGTAGGTTTTTATGTGGGTTATGTTCCTGCTATGGGGATCGATGTGTGCACACTTTATCCCAAAGTTTTGCCGGAGTTTTACGTCAGCTATTATGACGATTTGAATATTTTCGTCTATTTTTCGACGGTCAGGCCCGTGGGGTTCGGCCTTGAGGACGTTCTGCCTGTGTTCAGGGATGAACGGAGCATCTGCCTGAATCTCGGCGGCGGACAGCAGACAAGTCTGTCCACAATTTCAAAAATTGCGCGCAAAACTGCCCAAAAGATAAGGATGCATTACAGCGGCGACATAATCAATGTCAACGCCGTATATCATAAATAGTGCTTTAATTTGTGTATTTGCGCAGGCTTTTATCTTAATATTCATTTAATCTGTTTCAGAGTGCGGATATTGTTCTTTGAACTTTATTGCAGATAATCTATATTGCGCCGAGGTGTAAAAACCGCACTATAGCAAATTTCTTGCGCCTGTCTCTGAGAACAAATTTTAAAAATTTAAAATTTTGCCCTGAATTTTAATTTTTTTGAGTGGGTTTTTATGCTCATTTTCGGGCAAAAAAATTATAAGGAGAGAATATGAACGAAATTCTTGAGTGTCAGGGGCTGACCAAGTTGTACGGCAAGTTCGTCGCGCTCGACAACGTCAGCTTTGCCGCTCCGACGGGCGGCGTCGTCGGTCTGCTCGGCCCCAACGGCAGTGGCAAGTCAACATTTATCAAACTTGCCATGGGCATGCTTCAGCCCACTTCGGGCAGTATAACTATCGACGGCATGGCGCCCTGTCCCGCATCTAAGGCCATTACGGCATACCTGCCCGACGCCAACTATCTCGACGAGCACCTGCGCGTGGATGGGCAGGTAAAGTACTATGCGGACTTCTTTGCCGACTTCAACCACGACAAGTGCGAAGCGCTTCTCTCGCGCCTGGGTATCTCGCCAAAGCAGAAGATCAAGGCGCTGTCCAAGGGCAACAAGGAAAAGCTGGGGCTCATCCTCACGATGTCGCGAGACGCAAAGCTGTATATCCTCGACGAACCCATCGCCGGCGTCGACCCCGCCGCGCGCGACTTTATTCTCGATACAGTCATGGCTAACCGCGCGGAGGGCTCAACCATCTTCCTCTGCACCCACCTCATTGCCGATATCGAACCCATACTCACGCACGCAATATTTTTAAACCGCGGCCAGGTGGTTATGCAGTCGTCTGTCGACGACGTACACGTAAACCAGGGCAAGACGCTAGATGAACTTTTCAGGGAGGTGTTCAGATGGTAGCAAAACTTATCAAGCACGAGCTCTACCGCATATCCCGCGTGGCGGCCATTCCCGCCGCGGCAATGCTTGCTCTTGCCATAATTTTCCGCATTTCCCTCATAAATTACAGCGGCGAAGTTGCCCTGCCAGTCATCATAGGCATATTTTACGGCGTCGCCGTGTTGGGCACCTTGCTCGTGTGCGCCTGGGTGGGAATCTCACGGTTCTACACCACGCTCTTCACCCGCGAGGGGTATATGACGCTTTCTCTGCCCGTCACGGCAGACCAGCTTATAATTTCCAAACTCCTCTCGTCCATAGTTGCCGTAATTTGCGGCTTTATGGTATGCATGCTTTCGCTGTTCATCCTTATGATCGGCCAGCAGGTGAATCTGAACGTAGTGTTTGATGAAATTTTTTCGGTTTTAAGTCAGTTCTTTAATAGCTATTCAGAGGCCTTCGGCGGGCTGTACATCTTCGAGAGTGTGCTTCTCGGCATAATATCCGTGCCTCAATCGTTGCTTTTGTTCTACCTTGTAATGAGTATAGGCCAGCTGGCTACGGTCAAAAACCGCACGGTAATCACGGTTGTCATCTACTTTGCCGCCGCCTTTGTGTGGAGCATAATCAATGAAATTGTATGCATCCCCGTGCTCAATGCTGCGGCAGAGGTCTCAATCCACCTGATGATGTGGATACGTATAATCTTTGCGGCCGCAGTGACTGTGGGCAGTTACTTCATCGTCCGCCACATAATAAAGAACAAAGTCAATCTCATAGCCTGATTGACCCCCATATATGCCGCCGCGAACGCGGCGGCATTATGCATTTCTATATAGTATGGTGCTAAGGGAGGGACAAATGATTAAAGTGCTGGCCATAGGCAACAGCTTTTCGCAGGACGCACTGGCCTATCTTCACGGAATAGCGGAGGCAGGCGGAGTGGAAATCGAGGCCTGCAACCTCTTTATCGGCGGGTGCAGTTTAGAGCAGCATTGGAACAATATCCTGAGCGGCGAGGCCGCATACGAATACGAAAAAAACGGGCAGAGCACGGGCACCTATATTTCGATAGAGGCCGCACTATGCGCCGATGAATGGGATTATGTGGTCACCCAGCAGGCCAGTCACGACAGCGGAATGGAGCAGAGCTACTTTCCCTATATAGATGATATTGCCGCCTTTATCCGCAAAAAGGCGCCCGGGGCGCGCCTTGCTCTGCACCAGACCTGGGCATATGAGTCGGACAGTCTGCACCCCGCCTTTGCGCGGTACGGCTACAGCCAGCAGGAGATGTTCAACCGCCTTTCGCAGGCATATAGTATGGCCTCAACAGCAATTAACGCGCCGCTCATACCCAGCGGCGGGGTCATTCAGACTCTTCGCGGCCGCCCGCCCTTCAACTACGGCCACGGCGGAATGTCGCTCTGCCGCGACGGGTTTCATATGAACATAATTTACGGCCGCTATCTCCTCGGCGCGGTGTGGTACAGATTCCTCACGGGCAACAGCTTGGCGGACAATGCGTACATTCCCCGCACCGCCCTTGCGCCCAACGCCGTCTGCGACGGGAAAATCATCGGTTTACTCAAAGGCGCCGTGGACGAGCTGGTGAGGGGGGAGGAGTGAATAGTTATTAAAAGGAAGAGCGGTAAAACCGCTCTTCCTTTTAACTTATCCGTATTTTTACAGAACTGCCCTGCCCTGGGCGGTGCCGACTACGGTTAAAACCTGCACTTCGTTGCCTGTGGCCGCGTCTACATAAACAAAGTAGTCGCTGCCGTCAAACTTGCCCGCAAACTCATAGCACAGCACTTCCTGTCCGTCCACGGGTATGAGCGCCAGGCGTGAAGAGGTCACTTCAATTCTGCCGTCTATCACGCTCTGCGCCTCGGCTTTTGTTATCGTTGCCCCCGCAATATCCCTCTGCGAATGGTTCATAACATAGCTCATCGCCTCGGCGCCCGTCACAATGCCGCGCTCCTCGCACACCTTAACTTTTACCATGTCGGGATAGAGCACAACGCCGTTCTGCACGGGGCAGAAGTTGATGTTGCACGTCGTTCCGTTCTCGCTCACCCACACGGGTTCGAGGTTTTCAAAGCCCAGCGCCTTTAAAAAGTCCGCGGCAATGTCGCGGCAGCGTTCAACAGAAAAGTTGTGCTGGGTGCACTCCTTGTAGCTGTCGAACATCACCATTTTGCCGCCCTTCTTCGAAAGTTGCGCCAGCATCTCGCCGTCGTCCGTCATCAGGGTGATGTTGTAGAAGGCCAGGTTTCCCCTGGTCGCTTCACCCGTGCACCTGGCGTCGGTAACCTTATAGTCGGCGAATATCTCGCGGGCAATGCTCTCGGCCTCGGCCTGGCTGACTTCGGCCATGCCCTCAAAGACGGAGGGATTGGTGTCCTCGCTGTTTTGTGAGAAGGGCCCGTCGAATATACCCTTGGGCTCCTCTATTACGTTGTTCTGAATGTCGTTGAACGAACCTTCGAGCACGCTGCCCTTGCCGCGCATGAGCGCTATGATGTCGCCGTTGTTTGCGGAGGCCACGATCTCGTTGAGTGCGCGCTTGAGCTTTAAGTTGTTGCGGTACATATATTCAAGGCTGGATATCTGCCACTCTTCCAGCTCGCCGCCTGCCGCAACGGTGTACAGCATACTCTGCGCGCTGTCGCCCATCTTGTTCAAAAAGCTTGCCATCTCTTCGGTCAGGGTAATTTCAAGGGGCAGGCGCTCAAGCACAACTTCGGCCATCTCGCTCTCTATCGCGATGTCCGTAAGCACCCTGGCGCGGTCGGTAGAGGAGGTGGACACCCTCGCCTTTGCAAGGTTGGAGTCAAGGTTGTCGACAATCGAGTTGAGCTCGTAGAGCGACTGCGTCTGCATACCCGCCATATTGGTCTGCATTGCCGACATATTCATCCATCCGTAAGTGACTATGGTGGCGAGAACGAGCGAGGTTGCGCCCAGGGAGATGACCGCCGCCAGCCAGCCGCCGAATCCGGGCGAGTGGCGCTTTTCCTTTCTTTCGGCCTGCTTCTGGGCGCGCACCTTAAGGCGGTGTTCGCGCTTTGCCTGCCGCTCGGCCGCGGCTGCCTCACGCTTGGCCGCGCGGGCCTCTATTTTGGCGGCGCGCGCCTCCTTTTTCTCCTCGGCGCGCGCCTTTTTGCGCTCGTTTTTAAGCTCCCTGGCCTTTAACTTGCGTTCCTTGTTCGCCTCTGCGCGCTTGTGCCTGTCGGCCTTTCGCTGGGCCATATCCTTGGCCGAATTGCTCTTTTTGGCCTTAGTGTCGGCGTTCTTTTTCTTGCTCTGCCGTCTGGCGCGGTCGCCGCTCGTTGCCTTTACGGGCCTGTTGTTGCCCAGCTCTTCAACCGACGCGGTGTCACCTGCCGCCTGCTCGCTTTTGCGTTTGTTTTCGTCGGTGCGGGTCAGGCTCTGCGCCTTCTTTGCCCCGCTGGATATATTCTTCTTCTTTTCGCCCATCTTTTACCTCCTATATGGCAAACACGTGCTTACCTATAACGGTAACCGTCTCTCTGCCGAAAATCCAGCTGCTCGTCGCCACGGCGGGGTTGTAGTAGTAAAGGCACCCGTAGGTGGGATCCCAGCCGTTCAAAGCGTCGCTAGCCGCGTTCATCGCCGTCTGGTCGGGCTCTAAATTTATCTGTCCGTCGCTCACGGCCGTAAAGGCGTTCTTCTGGTATATTACGCCCGCAATGGTGTTGGGAAAGGCCGGGCTGTCCACGCGGTTGAGTATCACCGCGCCCACGGCCACCTGGCCGGTGTAGCTCTCGCCTCGCGCCTCTGCATATATGCACTTGGCCAAAAGGTACAAGTCCGAACTGGTGTAGGCGGAGTTGCCCGTGCTCTTGTTTTCATTGTCAAGAACTTTAACGCTGTCGTTCATGCCCAGAGCGGCAAATGTAGCCTTGCCCGCCACGCCGTCTGCCGTCAGCCCGTTCTTGCGCTGGAAGTACTTGACGGCCTCAACCGTCCTGCTTCCGTAAACGCCGTCAACTTCGCCGTCGTAGTAGCCCCACATTTTCAGGCGGCGCTGAAGTTCCTTCACCTCGCCGCCCGTCGAGCCCTGTTTCAAAACGGCCGTCTCAACAACCGCCGCGGTGAGCAGGGAATTGTCCTGCATTTGTAAATTGACTGCCGCATATCCCGCAAACAACGCCACCGTCGCCGCCAGGGCTATGCCCGCTTTAAGTGCTTTTTTCATCTAAATTTCGTTCCTCCCGCAGTGCCTTCAAGCATCGCTTTATTCAGCCCTGCATAAAAAATTTATCTATTATGTCTTGTATCAAACTGCGGTACTTAACGTCTGCCGAGGCGGCCGTGAAGCACAGCGGCGGGTATATAACGCACCACCAGTTGTCGCCCGTGCCCTCGCCCAGCTCAATTATCAGCGCGTCGTATTCTCCCGCCTCTAAGGTCGCGCCGTCGTAAACGCGGGTGGGGAAGTATTCGCGCCTCACCTCCGCCCTGGCGGTGTAGCTCACACCCAGGCGTGCGAGGGCCCCGTCGCACACATCCTCAATCTCGTCCGTAAGGCCGCCGATGATGCCCATCGCGCGCTCCTTTGTGGTGCACTCCGCCACATACGGCGTGATGAACTGCACAACTTCGTCTTTGACTTTATATTTTATCTGCTGGTCGAAGTCAGAGTTAGAGTTGGCGCGCACGTGTATGCGCAGGTATTCGCTCTCCGCCTGCTGTGCGGAAGATATCTGCGTTGCCGTCAGTACCGTTGCAATTAAGATGAGTAAAACACAAAAAGTTATACAAATTTTTTTCATAGCTCTGTTATGGCCGGCAGTTATGTAATTTATACATAATTAATTAAGTAACATAATTTGCGCCGCGGCGCGGCTGGCACAGTGAAATGCGCGCTACGCGCGCGTGAAATTCCGCTTCGCGGAATGAAATACCGCCTCAACCCCTCATTTCAATCAACCATATCAAAGGCGGTGTGAAATGC
>DVNU01000004.1 GCA_018714165.1 Candidatus Coproplasma excrementipullorum
TGCGTGGAGCGTCTTTGCCGTGTTGGGAGTGGGTTTGGTGGCGTATGGGTTGAGCATCTTCTTCTATGTGTATGCCCAGCGCCGCTTGGGCGCCGCCCGTACGAGCGCTTACTACGCCGTTGCGCCCTTTATCGGGGTACTGCTTTCCCTTCTGCTTTTCCGCGAGTGGCCGCATTTCACGTTCTGGATCGCCCTTGTGCTGATGGGGCTCGGCGCGTGGCTCTCTGCATCGGATGGTCCGCTCTTTCCGCGCAGGCGTTCTCCTTCATAAACAAGAGGGGCTACTACCGTATCAATCGTTTCTTTTTTGGGGCTCGGCATCCTGCCGCCTGTTCGGCTGCGGCCTGGCGCTGTATTTGAACAGATGCGGAATAGTCTGTATGTGCCTTTCTGTATGCCGGCATCGTGGAATATTTCCGAAAAAAGCCAAACCAGAATCAAGGGGTACCGTTTTCACTTTTTCGTGGGGCATCTGTTGCCGAAAGGAACCTGTCTGGCGGGTGTTTCGGCAAAGAGGGCCATGGCAGACGGGCAGGGGAGGTCCCGAAAAGCCAAGCCGCATGCCTGCGCAGGGGCAGAGGGGATCTCGATCTGCGCCGCAAAGGCACCCATGCGGGAGCCGTTTGGTGGTGGGAAGGGTACATATTGCCGAAACCCCTGAAGGGGCCCCCTCGGCAAAGCGGCGCGGCACGAGAGGAGCAGGGCAGGATTGAGCAAAATTTCTTTTCTGTGCCGCTTGCCCGAACTGCCGAACGTCGGCAGACCTCAATTACCTCTTCCCGTAACACAAAAGGCGATGCCCCGATGGGTATCGCCTTTTGGTGGTGGGAAGAGGTAGATTCGAACTACCGAAGTCGTAGACGTCAGATTTACAGTCTGATCCATTTGGCCGCTCTGGAATCTTCCCGTATGAAATTAGGATTGCTCCGTATAAACGAATGGAGCTGGTGATTGGAATCGAACCCACAACCTGCTGATTACAAATCAGCTGCTCTGCCAGTTGAGCTACACCAGCACGGTTGGTGCCTCGGGGCGGAATCGAACCACCGACACAGGGATTTTCAGTCCCTTGCTCTACCGACTGAGCTACCGAGGCATTTTAAAGCCTGCTTGGCAGCCAACATATGCTATCAAACAGGCTTCCTTTGGAAAGGTGGCGACCCGGAACGGTCTCGAACCGTCGACCTCCAGCGTGACAGGCTGGCGCTCTAACCAACTGAGCTATTGGGCCAAAAAATATTTATGGTGGGCCTTCACGGACTCGAACCGCGGACCAATCGGTTATGAGACGACCGCTCTAACCAACTGAGCTAAAGGCCCGTAAGGCGCGTGTCCCGCGCCACAACGCTTGTATATAATAATATATGTGCGGACTTTTGTCAAGTATTTTTTTTAATTTTTACGGCAGTTTTTCGCAAATTTTTTTATATGCCCCGCAGCCGCTTTATGCAAGAAAATAACAACTGATATCTTTTGCTCCAATATAAATATATGTGGTTGACATTTCAACGCAAATAGGGTAAATTATAGACAGTAACATTTAATCTGACTACTTCTATGCTTTACACCATCACCTTTAATCCGTCGCTGGATTATTATTTAAAAGTAAATAACATACGCCGCGGCGCGGTAAACCGCGCCGCGGGCGAAAAACTTATACCCGGCGGCAAGGGGATAAACGTCAGCCTGGCCCTTAAAGAGCTTGGCAACGACACCACCGCCCTCGGCTTTGTTGCGGGATTTACGGGCAAGGCCATTCTGGCCGAGATCAACGAACGCAGACTCAAAAACGACTTCATCGAGGTTGAGGGCCAGACGCGCATAAACGTTAAGATTAAAAGCGTGGCCGAGACCGATATTAACGGCGAGGGCGCGTATGTTACCGCGGGCGACGTGACGAGGCTGGTCAAAAAGCTCAAAAAGAACCTGCGCTCCGACGACTGGGTGATACTAAGCGGAAGCGTTCCCCCCACTCTGCCCGGCACGGCATATGCCGATTTTTTAGACGAGCTGAAGGCGCCGAAGGGCGTGAACATAGTCGTGGACGCGAGCGGGAAACTGCTTACGGAGAGTTTGAGGCACAAGCCCTTTTTAATTAAGCCCAACATCTACGAGCTGTGCGAAATTTTCGGCATACAGCACACGCTGGACATACGCAAGATAACCGACTGCGCCGCCAAACTGCAAAAGCAGGGCGCGCGCAACGTTATAGTTTCGATGGGTGCCGACGGCGCCGTTATGGTTACGGAGACTGACCAGTCGATGTATGTGCGCGCGGCGCGCGGACAGCTTGTAAACTCCGTGGGCGCGGGCGACACAATGGTTGCAGGATTCATACACGAATATATAGATACGGGCAACTACTTCAAGGCGCTAAACTTTGCCACGGCGGCGGGAAGTGCGTGCGCCTTTACCGAGACACTGCCCACCCGCGAGCAGATTGAATATGTTGAGAGCCTTATGCTATGACATATTTTGCACTCACCCGAAACAAAAATTTATACCAGAAAGTGGCCGAAATTTTAGACGAAAAATTTGGCTGCAGGCGGACTATAGAAATTGATTTTTCAAGCCCGAAACCCGCGCTCGCCGGGGCATATGCGGGGGTCTACGACTTCAGTATAAGCCACAGCGGACACCTTGCCGCCATTGCCGTGAGCGATAAAAGCATAGGCTGTGACCTTGAACTTTTGAAGGGCAGGGCGCGAGCGGCCGTGATTAAAAGGTTTTGCTCCGAAGAACGGGAAGCGATAAAGAGCGAGCGCGACTTTATTGAAAACTGGACGGGCAAGGAGGCCTTTATTAAGATGAACGCCTTTTCGCTGGCCACGCACCTGCGGCGGCTTAAATACGTTGACGGGCGCATATGGCTGGACGGATGCGAGCAGAACTGCGAAATTGTTCACCTGCCCTTCGACGGCGGAACGGCCTGCGTGTGCGGCGATGGAGACATTAAAATTATAACCATTTAAAGCGGGACAACAGCCCGCTTTTTTGTTGCTTTGGCGGCGGCGATCTGATATAATTTGGGTATGACAGTATTTGTGATTGCAATGGCGAGCGAGGCCAAGACCGTGCTCGACAATATGGAAGGAACCTGCGAGACTGTTGCCTGCGGCAAGAGAGTTGTTAAAGGCAGGCTGTGCGGCATGGACACGGCGGTTGTGATAACCGGCGTGGGCAAGGTGAACGCCGCCTGCGGCGCGCAGTATGCCATAGATGTGCTTGGCGCCGACAAGATTATAAATATCGGCGTTGCGGGCGGATTAAACGGCGGGATGAACGTGGGCGAAATTTACGGCATTGAGGCCGCCGTGCAGTACGACTTTGACCTCGTACAGCTCAACGGCACAAAGATGGGCACGCTGAACGAGTTTAAAGAACCCTATCTGCCCCTCAACGCCCTCCCCCTCTACCCCCTTAAAAGACTGGGCACGGGCGACAGGTTCAACGACAGCCAAGCCGACTTCAGGCTTCTGACCGAAGAGCTAGGCGCAGACATACGCGATATGGAGTGCGGCGCAATCGCACAGGCGTGCGCGCACGCGGGAGTGGAGATTTACTCCTTCAAGGCCATATCCGACCTGGCGGGCAGCGGCTCGACCACCGAACAGTACCTGAAAAATCTTGCGCTGTGCCTTGAAAAGCTTACGGCGCACATATCCGACATATTTGAGGCGGTGAACAATGGATAAGATACCTTCCTTTCAGAAAAATCACGACGAACTGACCGTGGGACTGCACAAAGGCACGGTTATGCACGGCGTGACCACCTGGGATCTGCGGTGCAAAAAGCCCAATGCGGGCGATTATATTTCGCCAAAGGCCCTGCATACGGTGGAGCACCTTTTGGCCACCACCCTGCGCAACTCGGCGCGCAAGGACGACATAATTTACTTCGGCCCGATGGGTTGCCGCACGGGGTTCTATCTTCTGACCGTAAAGATGGACAGAGAGGAAGTTATAGCCCTTTTAAAGGAGTGCTGCAAAGAGGCCTTAAAGCTTGACGAAGTACCCGGAAGCCGCCGCGAAGAGTGCGGAAATTACCTTGAACACGATCTTGAGGACGGCAAGCGGGAAATTGAAAACTATCTGGAAATACTAAGTACGCTATGATTAAACTTGGAGGAGGCTGGGACGAGGCGCTTGCGCCGCTGTTCTCGGACGAGAGATACCTAAAAATACGCGAGTTTTTGAAGAGGGAATACTCCACGCACGTGGTGTATCCCGATATGTACGATTTGTACAACTGCTTCCGCTTTACGCCATTAAATGAAGTTAAAGCCGTAATTCTGGGGCAGGACCCCTACCACGAGCCGGGGCAGGCGCACGGGCTGTGCTTTTCGGTAAAGGCGGGCGTGGAACTGCCGCCGTCGCTCAAAAATATTTTCAAGGAGATAGAGAGCGACTTGGGGATAAAGGAACCCAACTGCGGCGATCTGACAAAGTGGGCGCGCGAGGGCGTGCTGCTTTTGAACACCACCTTAACCGTGCGCGAGCACGCCGCAAACAGCCATGCAAACTGCGGCTGGGCGTGGTTCACCGACGAAGTGATAAAACTTGTCTCCGCTAAATGCAACAATGTTGTGTTCATTCTGTGGGGCCGCAACGCGCGCAACAAGGCGCCGCTGATTGACGGGAGCAAACACCTCATTTTGCAGTGCGCGCACCCCTCCCCCCTGTCTGCGCACAACGGGTTCTTCGGGTGCAGATTCTTTTCAAAGGCAAACGCCTATTTAACGGCACACGGTCGCACCCCCATTGATTGGGATTTGAATGATTGACCCGCACATATGCGGCAAATACTTAAAAAATATCATTTAAAAGAGGCGGCGCGGAACGACAATCGTTCCGCGCCGCCCAAACTTTGCAAAAATTTAATTGGTGCGGCAATATGCCTTGATTACTGCGCCTTGAGGTTCTTTATTTCCTTTTTGAACTTATCGTTGGTCTGGTCGATGAGCTGTTTTGTTGCGGGCGCGGGAACATAGTATCCGCGGGCGCCCATCTGCGTGAACAGGTCGTACTGGGAGTTTGCCACGGCGTTGAGATTGGCCGCAAACTCCTTGCGCACAGACTTGGAACTGCCCTCGAACAGGGCCGTGGCATACAGCGACATGAGCTGTTTTTCGGCGCTGATCATGTCCTGAAGGGCGTCTTTTTCGTTGAGTTGAGTCTCAGATTTGGATGTCTTCATATCAGCCTCCTATAAGTTTTAAAAGTGAAGAATACCTTGCCTCGTGCTCGTTTGCAATCTGCTCCATGCACCCTGCGAGGTCGACGTCGGTGAGCGTCTTTGAATACATTCGCGCCTTTTTGCATATGAGGCCTTCATACGTGAGGGCGTCGCTTATCATGTTGAGTTCTTTTGCCGTAATTTCAGTCATAATAATACCTCCTTGCGCAACTGTTATTGACGGAAAGCGCACTGTTTATACGGGGCTTGCCAAATTTATACTTGACATAGCGCCAAGGCAGTGTATAATAAAGGTATGAAAAAGACCGCACTGGTTACATTGATTTCATTTATATTTCTGCTCATCTCCTCGGCGGTGGCCTGGGCGCTCAAATTTTTGGAGCTGACCAACGGCTGGGCTGTACTGGGCACGGGGGCGGCACTGCTTGCCGTGAGCGGCATTATAGCCTTTGCCGTGCGCAAAGCGCCTAAACTGAGCGTTATAAGCCTTATTTTAAACGCCGTTGCAATGGGTCTGTGCATAAGGGCGTGGTACATACTCCGCGGGCTGGACAACAGCTTTTTGACTATGTTTTTAGTCTGCCTGGCCTGTATGGCCTACCTGTGGCTGTTCTACCTGATAAGCTTTATACCATTTGTGGAGAGGCACTTTACCGCCTTTTTTATAGGTTACCTGCTGCTTTCGGGCGTAGCATACATACTTGTTGTAATATTGACGGAGACGACGTTTGTATCGACATTCGGCTACTATATGATAATACAGATAGGCTTTTTGTTTGCGCTGTGCGCCGAGGCCGAAACCTTCTCGCGGCTGTTGCGCAACCTGACCATATCCACCTTCTCGGTATTCGTAGTAGCCATAATCATAGCCGTTATATGCCTTGCAGGCGACGGGCTTGACCTGGACTTTGACTTTGACGCCTCCTTTGACGGCGCCGGCAAGGGCAAAAAGAGGTCACTTAAAAACGAGCACGTTATTATGGATTAAAATTGACCATACAGACAAGAAACCCCGCCCCGCGCAAAGAGTTTGCGCGGGGCGGGGTTTTGCAATTGGGCGGCATATATGCCGCGATTACTTGATATCCTTGAAGATATCGATGTCTATGGCGCCGTGCGACTTGATGAGGTCGTAATAGGGATCTGAGGAGAAATCGCGCTCCTTGTCGTAGGTGCCGCCGAGCGCCTCGATGGCAAATTTTAGCTCCTGGAAGTCGGCGTAAGTAATGTCCTCGTCCTCAATCTTTTCTAAAAGATGGGGCAGGGCGCGTTCGTCGCCGTAGGCGGCCAGATAACTTGCGCGCATGGCGAGGTTTTCGTCCGCCGTGCGGAAGGCCTTGATTAAAATGTCGTAGACCCGCTCGTCGCGCTCCTTACAGCGCGAAAGTATTTCGAGCATATATTCGGGCTGAATACCTTTGGCGTAGTTTTTGAGCGCCTCCTCCTTCACCTCGTCGGCAAAGAGTTTTACGTTGTCCACACAGGTGTTGCGCACGTCCTCGCTTTGAGACGTGGTTAAAAGGCGCATATACACGGGCAGGGCCTTTTGCGAGGCGCCGATGAGATTCAGAGCATATGCCACCTCGTCCTCAGAGCCGTCGAGAAGGGGAATGAGCAATTCGTCCATATTTCTCCCCTCAATGGCGTTGCAGAGATATTCGGAGACGGGCACGCCCTTTTTGAGGTGGGCGCGCAGGGAATCCACCAACTCCTCGTCGCTCTGCTCGGCGTAGAACTGGTTGGGGCTCTTTCCTATCGACTTTACCACCGTGTCGCCGAATTTGGAGTACATGGAGGGGATAACGTCCTCCCACTGCTTTTCGGTGTAGCCGCGCGGGTTGCGTTTGATGTAGTCGGCAAGCTTTTCCTCGAACATTCCGTCAAAATCGTACAGTTTCATCTTGTCACCTGTAATTTATTATTCGCCGGGCTCCGTGACCAGGCTTAAAATATAGTCAAACTTCTTTCTGTCGGCGCTGAAGAAGGCACAGGCCGCGTCGGCGTCGGGCGTACCCTCGTTTATGCCGCTGTTGGCATATATGACCGCGGCCAGGGCGGGAGCATTTTTGATTTCGGCCAGCGCCTTTGCCCGGGCGAGTTGTTCGTACAGCGCGGCCGCAGACGAGTTGAGCGAGTGCACATATTCGGGCTCGATGAGGCCGAAGCGCGCAACGGTCATGGCGTAGGCCTTTACGAACACCTTTTTCTTGTTCCTGCCCACGCTGAGGGCGGGGATGTCCACCTTGCGGTAGACGTGGCAGACGACGACGCCGTAGGAACAGCTCTCGTTGCGTTCGGCAATGAAGCCGAGGGTCTGCATCTTGAGCGAGTCGGGCAGAAAGGCGTCGAGCAGAATATCGCGCAAAAGATCGTCGCAGTAGGCCGCCTTTACGGCGCAGGCCGCGCCCAGCATCTTGAGCTCGACAGAGCCGTGGTCGCCGCCCTCGTCGAAGCACCAGCGTATGCAGTCGGTGATGTCGATCTCCTCGGAAATGGCCTTGGCGTGCTTGTCCTTGAGGCGAACGAAGGCCGAAAGAATTTCGATGTTGCTCTCCCTCTCCTCCTGCGGAAGGCGATAGAAATAGGTGAGCGGGTTGGTCTTGTAGTCCTCGTCATTTTCGGCGAGGTGGGTGCGGACGACGTCGGAATAATACTTTGCCGTCACCGCGTCGGAGTAGATGGTCTGGATTTTATCGAACGCGTCCAGACTTTCGCGCTTGCGCCCCGAATTGTACGCGGATACAGCCTTGAAATAGAGCACCGAATTGTCGTAGGGCAGATCCTCTTCTATTTTGCAGAAGAGCGCGTAAGCATCGGCGTGCATGCCGTTTTCGCAGCACACAGTGGCGATTTTATATAAATCGTCCGTGCCGGACGCGTTTACGGAAAGAAGCCTCTGCGCCAGGGCGCGGCTCTCCTCGCCCTTCTTCTGCTGGTTTTTGACGGCGGCCAGCGTGGTGAGAGCCTGGACGTCGTCGGGATATTTTTTAAGCACGGCAAGGCACTCCTGTTCGGCCTCGTCGCACTTGTCGGCTATGATGTCGCACATTGCGATGTAGTTGCGCGCAGTTAGATAGCTCTTGTTGCCCTCGTCCACCTTTTCAAACTCGGCGACGGCGTTTTCGAAGTCGCCCGCGCGCATATAGCTTATGCCGCGCTCCATCTCGCCGGAATAGTCGGCAAGGCGGGGCGGCCAGGCAATTTTTAAAGGGGATTTGCGGGAGACGATGAAGTTGTTTATGATCTCCTGCCTGTTGTCGGGCGTGAGCTCGGCTGCCGTTTCGACGAGCAGTTTGTTGTAATAGAAGGCCGAGAGCTCCTCCTCGCCCATATTGAGGTAGTTGACGGCAAGGCCCTCGTATGCGTCGGTAAAATCGCTGTCGGGATAGCCGTAGGAATAGTCGATGTACTTGAACCAGCCGTTTATCGACTTTTCATACAGGCCCATATCGTCGTAGGCCTCGGCGTACAGCATATACGAATCCTCGGCATTGCCGTTAAGTTCGGCATTCTTGTTGAGCATCCTCAACGCGCCTATATAGTTGTGGTCGTCGATGTAGTCGGCCGCGATTGCCAGCAATCTGTCCTCGCTTAAATCGATTCCCAATGTCTTTGAATTTGCTTTGCTCATTTATCGAATAATTTTAGTATATCGTCCTTATCGAAAGTATAATCAGTATTGCAATAGTGGCAGTGCACGGAGACATTGCCCTGCTCTTCGCAGATATTCAACAGCTCCTGCTTGCCGAGGGGAAGAATTACGCCCTCTATCTTCTTGCGGGAGCAGTTGCATATGTAGTCGGGATGGAGCAGATAGAGGCCCTTTTCGTCTATTTCGCCCTCGAAAAAGTGCCTTATGACGCCGTCGGCGCCGTACTGTTCGATGACGGAAGCGGGGTCGATAAAGGCCTGCATGCGCTCCTCGGCCCTGTCCATATTGGCCCGGGAAGTGCCGGGGAGAAGTTGCATAATTATGCCGCCCGCGGCCAGGCAGGTGCCGTCCTCACTCAGCTTTACGCCCACGGATACGGCGGTGGGGATCTGCTCGCTCTGGTGGAAGTAGTCGGTCATTATGCGCGAGACGCTGTCGCCGCCGATCTCGCACGCGCCGACGAAGGGACGGAAGAAGCCGTCGTCCTTGATGACGGTTAAAGTGCCGCCCTTTAAAGTGTGCCTGCACGAGCCGTCGACATAACCGCGTATGTGCAGGTCGATATCGCCCGAAACGGAGGCCGAACCGTCGCCGTCGGGACTCTTGACGGTTATGGATACGGCGCCCTTTTCGCTCTTGAGACAGCCCGACATATACGCGCAGACGGTTAACAGGTCGCCCAGAAGGCGGGCCGAATTGCCCGTGAGGGAGTGGATTTTTATTGCCTTGTTTACCAGGTCGGTGGTGTCCAGCACGGACAGCGAGACCTGTTTATCATATACCAGTGCTTTGAATAGTTTGTTCATATATTTAACTCATCGGGCCCTTTAAGGCCGTGAAATTGATTCTTTGACTCTTGTCGTCCGAGCCGAGGTGACCCTCGGTGAAAACGCGCGCAAATCCAACCTCTTTGAGCGCGGATATGACCGCCTCCTCGCTGTGCGCGTACTGGCGGTGGGTCTCCTCATAGCGGTCGTAGCGGCCGTCCGAGCCGCGCACGAAGAACGTCAGCTCCATCGTCACACCGTCCTCTTCGGGCGTGTTGAACCACATATAGGAGATGTCGTCCCCGTCCTCGCCGAACATATTGTCGGCCAGAATATGGCGGATTTTATACTCGGAGGAGATGTCGAAATGGAACAGCCCGCCGCGGTTGAGGCAGGAATATACCTTGGCGAACGCACTTTTGAGCTTTGACGGGGGCACATAATTTAGGCAGTCGTTTACGGCGACGGCGAAGTGCACTTTGCCCGTCAGTTTAAGTTTGGTTATATCGCCGAGTAAAAATTCACAGGGCACTCCCTCCTCCGCCGCCCTGCGCTTTGCAACGTTGAGCATCTGCGGGGAGATATCTATGCCGCGCACGTCGTAGCCCGCCTTGTACAGGGCGCGCGTGAAATAGCCGTTGCCGCAACCTATGTCCGCGCCGCTCGGGCCGGCGTTGAATTTAGCCAGCCTTTTAATTAAATACTGCGACCATGAGGCATAGTCGCAGTCTTTATTGAGATATTCGAACCAGTTGCCGAGAGTGGAATAGCTGTTCATAATTAAGGGGTCAGGGGGTAGGGGATAGGGGTTAGGGGCGGTGGAAGTGCATCTGAAAGGTAACTCGTCAGGCGGCTCAGCCGCATACTATTTTACCTTCCCTATACCCTATCCCCTGAATCCTATTCCCTATACTTTTAATGCAGCAGATTTTCTGCGCTGATCTTCTTCTTTTTGCCCTTCTTGTCCGTCTGGTTGAGGGCCTTTTCGCGCTCGGCAAAGAGCCTGTTGTACTCAACGTACTTGGTGTCGTTTTTATGCTCTTCGTAGTATGCCGAAATGTTGCCTTCGAGCGCCTTGCGCGCGTCGCGCGCGGCGGCAACGTCGCCTCTTGTAAAGGTACGGGGCATTACAGTTACGGAGTCGCCCTCGTCTATGGGCTTGATGGGCTTGGAAATGAGCTCAGACTTGCCTGCGGCGAGCAGTTCGCGGGCCTCGTTGCGGGCCTCCTCCTGTCTTTCAGCCTCAAGCTGTTTGGGGGTCATTTTGGCGCGCGCAGCCACCTTTTCGGTGGCGATCGCGGGGGTGATGAAGGAATCGAATACCCACTGGGTATAGGCCATCCACGACAGCAGAATGAATGAGAAGCCGAGGAAGATGAAGAAAATTATGCCTATTACCAGGAAGAAGGTTACGCTCATACCGATGAGCATGAACCATACGGGTATGAGGGCAAAACCTATCATAAAGATGCTCTGCACTACCGTGCCTATGAGGAGCACGAAGGAGTTTTTGAACAGATACCTGAGCTTTACCTTATAGCTTACGCCGACGGCATACAGCCACATGCCGAACATGCCGACGAGCACGGTTGCTATTATTATGAACACCTTGGCCGTTATGGGGCCGCCCGCAGAAGCGCCGTAGGCTATCTCCATATCCGCCCAGTCGCTTATTATGAGCGAAGCGAACAGAAAGGCCATAAAGGCCACAACGGGCAGAACGGTGTTGAAGTAGCACTTTTTAACGCCATGGAAATAACCCTTTACGGTGAAATCGCCACGGGCGTTTATCATCTTTTTTATAGAATAACCCGCGCCCGCCAGGCCGACAGACGCCACAAGCGAGGCGACTATGAGCAGGGAATAGAACAACAGATCTGCCGACAGCACAATTCTTTCCGACAGTCCCACAGTGGACGGGGTGTAGATTGACAGACCTACATTGGCCGAGAAGGGATATACGGCGCCCATATTGGCGACGTATACTATGCGCAGATATATGATGGCAATGATCGGCACAAAGAACACCAGCGTCAATACGTTGATGATTACGAGCTTTACAAAATTTGATTTGAAGAGGTTCCACGTATCGCTCCACCTGCCCTGGGGCACGTAGGTGCGGACGTAGTCGTCGGCATTTTCGTTGCCGACAAGCGACTGCAATCTTGATTCTGCCATAAAAGTTCCTTGTTGGGTTGAAGTATAAACCGTGCGCAAAAGGGGCGCACATTGAATTTTATATTATTATACAGCATACAATCAAATATTTCAATTATTTTACTTAAGAATAAGATAAATTTTCTTTGACTTTTGTGTGTACTTATGGTATTATTCCATTGCTGAATAGAGGAGCGGACGAGCATAAGTAGCCGCGGGGTTGACGTTTTAAGGCAACGACGCATACCTGCGGACGAAAGGGCATCTCCGCCGAAGCGCAGGCCCGCCTTGCCGGCGCTGGGCGCGCGAGGGAATACCCGCGCGACTGTCACGATGAGTGTTGCGCTATTTGCATTTACTTTTATAAATGTATTGTAAACGCAACACTATAGGTGTTTGCGTTCTTTTTTTAGCCGCCCGCATAAATGGGGCTAAAAATCAGGAAAAACTCACAAAATTTTGTTACGGAGAATAGATATATTATGAAAAAGTACACCGTGGGCATAATCGGCGCGACGGGAATGGTCGGCCAGAGATTTGCCCTGTTGCTTGCAAACCACCCCTGGTTCGAGGTAAAGGTGCTGGCCGCCTCTTCCTCCTCCGCGGGAAAGAAGTATAAAGACGCCGTAAGGCGCTGGCAGCTTGCCGAGCCCATGCCCGAAGCCTTTGCCGACATGGTAGTTATGGACGCCACCGCCGACAGGGAGAAGATTGCCGCGCAGGTCGACTTCTGCTTCTGCGCGGTAAATATGCCCAAGAACGAGATAAAGGCGCTTGAGGAATCTTACGCTAAGCTGGAGTGCCCCATAGTTTCCAACAACTCGGCACACCGCGCCACGCCCGACGTGCCGATGGTCATACCTGAAATCAATGCAGACCATCTTTCGGTAATCGCGGCGCAAAAGGAACGTCTGGGCACAAGGCGCGGCTTTATAGCTGTTAAGAGCAACTGCTCGCTTCAGTCCTACGTACCACTCCTGCACCCCCTTAAAAAGTACGGAATAAAGTGCGCGGCCGTGACGACCTACCAGGCCATATCTGGCGCGGGCAAGACCTTTGAGACCATGCCCGAAATTGTGGACAACATAATTCCCTACATCGGCGGCGAGGAGGAAAAGAGCGAGCTGGAGCCCCTGAAGATATGGGGCGAGGTAAAGGACGGTGCAATTGTGAACGCCGACGGCCCCGTAATCACCGCGCAGTGCCTGAGGGTGCCCGTATCCGACGGACACACCGCCGCCTGCTTTGTGTCCTTTGAAAACAAGCCGACCAAAGAGCAGATACTTGAGGCTTGGAACAACTTTTCGGGCGAGCCGCAGGCGCTTGAACTGCCCTCGGCTCCCAGACAGTTCATACACTACTTTGTAGAGAACGACAGGCCCCAGCCCAGACTTGACAGAACGACCGAACGCGGCATGGCCGTTTGCGCGGGCAGGCTGAGGGAGGATAACCTGTTCGACTACAAGTTTATAGGCTGTTCGCACAACACTTTGCGCGGCGCCGCAGGCGGCGCGGTTCTGCTTGCAGAATTGCTTGCCGCAAAGGGCTACTTCGACTGATAATTAAAGCATATATAAGGGGATTTCATTATTATGAAAAACTTTTTTACAGGTTGCGCAACGGCGATGATTACGCCCTTTTATGACAACGGCGGCGTTAACTTCGACGCGTTCGGCAAGATGATCGAGTACCAGATAGAAAACGGCACGGACGCACTGGTAGTGCTGGGCACGACGGGCGAACCCGCCACCATGACTGAGGACGAAAAAGTGGCCGTTATGAAGTACGCAAAAGAGCACGTTGCGGGGCGCGCAAAACTCATATTCGGCACAGGCAGCAACAGCACGGCCAAGGCCGTGGCCGCCACAAAGCGCGCCGAGGAGCTGGGCGCCGACGGAATACTCGCCGTCACCCCCTACTACAACAAGTGCACGCAAAAGGGCATTGTAGAGTACTATAGGGCCATCTGCGAGGCGACAACCCTGCCCGTAATCGCCTACAACGTGCCGCCGAGGACGGGCGTAAACATTCTGCCCGCAACGGCTGAGGAGCTTTCGTACATACCCAATATGGCGGGAATCAAGGAGGCGTGCGGAAACATGGAGCAGATTTGCGAGACCATGCGCCGCATCCGCCCCAGAATGGATTTATATTCGGGCGACGACAATTTAAATATTCCCATAATGGCCATAGGCGGCGCGGGGCTGATATCGGTTGCATCCAACATAGTGCCCGCCCAAATCAAGGAAGTGGCCACGGCTATGCAGAAGTGCAAACTGACCAGGGCCAACAAGATTCACGAAAAAATCCTTCCCCTCATCGACGCCTGCTTTGTGGAGGTAAACCCCATACCCGTAAAGGCGGGCTGCAATATGATAGGACTGGAGGCGGGCGTTCCCCGCGCTCCACTCACCGAGCTTGAGGAAGAGCACAAAAAACTCATGAAAAAATGCATCAAGTCTGCGGGGTTGAAGGCATGTTAAAGGTTTTGGTTTGCGGAATAGGCGGAAAGATGGGCGGCAACATCGTCGACCTTTTAAAGGATGACGGCGAGGCCCGGGTGGCGTGCGGCGTGGACATTCACACGCCCGAAGGATGCAAGGTGCCCGTATATGCCTCGTTCAACGACGTTAAAGAGAGCGTTGACGTAATAATAGACTTCTCCTCCCCCGCCGCTTTGGACGGCGAGCTGGAGTATACGAAAGCACACAACGTTCCCGTTGTGCTGGCCTCTACGGGATACACAGCCGAACAGCTGGAAAAGATAGAGCAGGCAAGCAAACAGGTTGCAGTATTCAAGACGGCGAACTTTTCGCTGGGAGTAAACCTGCTGGTGGGCCTGGTTAAAAAGGCGGCCGAAGCGCTGGGCGAAAATTTTGACATTGAAATTGTTGAGCGGCACCACAACCGCAAGGTGGACGCCCCCAGCGGAACGGCGCTGATGCTGGCCGACGCAATCAACGATACGCTGGCGGAAAAGCGCGAATACGTTGAGGGCAGAAGCGGCATTTTGGGCAGGCGCGGCAACGAGATAGGCATTCACGCCGTGCGCGGCGGCACGATTGTGGGCGAACACGAAGTAATGTTCGCCGGCGAGGACGAGATTGTCACCCTCTCCCACTCGGCGCGGAGCAAGCGCGTGTTTGCCGCAGGCGCAATCAGGGCCGCAAAATGGATGGCGGGCAAGCCCGCAGGGATGTACGACATGAACGACGTACTCAGCGACATATTGTAATCTTGCAATGACATCTTAAGTAGAAAAGCTTTAAATTACGGGCGGTGCCGCAAGTTTAACTTGCGGCACCGCCCGATTATTTTCAGCGCTGATTGTTTTATTCCGTTGCCCCGTCAACGTTCGTGCCGTTCTCCTCCTTGGGACGGTAGATATAGTCATACTTGTATTTATAGGTGGAAAACTCATCGGTGCGGGCCTTGATTGCGGAGTAGACCTCGTCGCGCAGCTTCTGTTGCGCCTGCTTGAGCGGCAATGTCTTGTCGGGCAGAAAAGGGCCGTCAATATATACGGTTATTTTCGGATGTTTGAAGAATTTGCTCTTTGAAAAGGTCACCGTATACGAGAACACGGGTGCATTCAGCCTTACGGGATAGCGGAATGACACGGCGGGAAAGGCTCGCACTCCCGTATAGTACGGCCATATATGGGCCTCGGGATAGATTGCCACCCAGTTTCTTTTGGATATGGCGCGCTCTATCTCACCGTTGAAGGCGGGCATGAGATGCAGTCCGGAAGGTATGGGCAGCGCGCCCGCATCCATCAACAGCCAGCGCAGACCTTTGATCGAAGTGGAATCCTCGCTGACCATGACCTTTGCCGGGCGGGGAAAGGCGAGCACGGTGGGATTGAACGCGTCGGTTACAAAGCCCGTATGATTGCCGTAGATGAAACAGCCCTGCTTTTTGTAACCCTTTGTACACTTTTTATTGACGTACTTTACGCCCCTGAACACTCTCATCCACAACAACACGACAGGGGTTGCGATGAGGCGGTATACGATAAATCGCCGAACCACCACAAAAGGGTTCATGCTGTGAAATTCGAAGCCTTTGGGGAGAGGCTGTGTTTTGATGTGCGTTTCGGCAAAGTCGTCGTGCACTTCGTCGGAATAATATCTCTTTTGCAGTTCCATAACTTTTAATATGCTAACTCTCCTCTATAAACATCATATAAAGTAAATTTATTAAAATCTTTTGTTTATATTTAGCAAAATATGTTGCATATAAACATTTACTGTGTTATAATACAGGCAGCTTTTTACAGCGAGGTTAAAAAATGGAAGTTTTAAACAACATCGCTCTGCTTGCCATCAGCTTTTTCATGCTGGCAAAAGGGGCTGATTTTTTTGTGGACGGCGCAAGCGAAGTTGCAACAAAGCTGAAGATTCCGCAGATCATCATCGGTCTGACAATAGTTGCAATGGGCACGAGCGCACCAGAAGCGGCTGTTTCGATAAGCGCCGCCATAGAGGGCAACGCCTCAATTACCATAGGCAACATATTGGGCAGCAACATATTGAATATTCTCATAATCCTGGGCATATCCTCCGCAATAACCCGGCTCGCCGTCGGCAAAGACACAAGTTATGTGGATATCCCCGTAATGTTCGTGGCAACCATAGTACTGCTCGTGCTCGGCCTGGACGGCACAATAGGACTGGTTGACGGCATTATTTTTCTGATAATATTTGTGCTGTACCTTGCATACCTGTTTATCATCGCGCGCAAACGCATAAACAAGCGTGAGCTGGCCGCATCGCTTGAGGGAGCCGCGGTACAGAGCGTGCCGACAGAAAACATCGTAAAAACAACTGTAACATCGGCGGAAGCACTCACGGATGAAATAAATGAAACGCAAAGCACAATTGCAGAGGACAAGCTCTCGGACGAGCAGCCGGAAAAAAGGAAAACTATCTGGATGTCGCTCGGCTACACGGTGCTGGGCCTGCTGATGATAGTTTTCGGCAGCAACTTTGCAGTTGATTCGGCAACTTACCTTGCTGAAAAGATGGGCGTTACCGACAGATTCATAGGCCTGACCGTAGTGGCGCTTGGCACATCGTTGCCCGAACTGTTTACCTCCGTAACGGCCGCCATCAAAAAGAATGCGGACATCGCGATAGGCAACATCGTAGGCAGCAATATTTTCAACATACTCTTTATAGTCGGGATATCTTCATTAATAATACCGGTACCTTTTGAAAAGAAATTCCTTATAGACACGGGGATAGCCCTCGCCGCGGGCGTAGTACTGTGGATTCCCTGCCTTGTAAAAAAGTGCATAGGCCGCGCCACGGGCATAATAATGCTGGCCGCCTACTGCGCATACTTTGTATACCTGATCTTCGTACAGTAATTTTATCTTTAACAGACACATTCGCCGCGCAATATGCCGCGGCGAATGTGTTTTTTTGATGCAATCAACCAAACAGCCCTATAAATTCGCGGAGGGCAAACTGCACGGGCACATTTTTGGGCAGAGCCATGCCTACGCCACGCACGGGCAGGCAGGGAATTATGTTGACTTCGAACAACTCGCCGCTTTCAAGTTCCTTCTGCGCATACTCGCGGGGGACGCAGCCGATGCCCATTCCGCAGCGCGCAAATTTGAGCATCAAGTCCCAGTTTGCAACCTCTATATCGGGCGTGAGCGTAATGCCAAGCGACTGCGTGAACGACGCAAACGCGCGGCGCGCAACGGTGTTTGCCTCTATCATCAGCAGGGGATATTCCTGAAGATCCTTTAAATTTACCTGCCTGTCCTTTAAGTCTGCATACTTTTGAGACGAGGCGACGAAGATATCAGAAAGGTGGTACACCGTGCCCGTGAAGTTGACGTCCTTGTCCTCTATGGGAAGGTTTATAAAACCTATATCGCACTTGTTTTCCTTGAGCTGGGTGAGCGTTTCGGGCGTAGTGCCCGTTATAAGCTCGAAGCGGACGGCGGGGTATTTTTCGTTGAAGGCGACGATTTTATCGGCGAGAATGTTGGAGAAAATGGAGTCGGTTGCGCCGATACGTATAGTGCCGGCAGCCGTTGTTTTGAGCTCTATAAGCTTGTTTTCGGCCGCGTCCAGAAGGGCAAGGGCCTCCTCCACCTGCTTATATATGAGCTTGCCGCCCTGAACGGACAGCTCCATACCCCTGTGGGTGCGGTTGAACAGCGAGGTGCCAAGCTGGCTTTCGAGCTGTTTGATTGCCTGGGATACGGCAGGCTGGGAGATGAACAGCTCATCTGCCGCCTTAGTTAAACTGCCGCACTTGGCAACGGTGTAAAACACCCTGTAGAGTTCGATGTTTACCATTTATAGTTATACTCCTTAAGTGGAAGTTATTGACAGAATTGTAACATTTTAAATAGGGAAAATTTAAGTCTGTAAAACTCGGGTTCACCCAACTGCGGCCGACGCCGTTATGCGAAGCTTATGGGCGCAAATTTGCGTTCAGAAGCGAGCAGCGCGAGAAGCGCGCGGATTGTCCCGACGGGAGCATACAAAGACGTATGTGACCGAGGGCAAACGCAAGCGCGACAAAGCTATGCGAAGTTTATCATCGCAAATTTATTTGCCGACACAGAATTTTGCAAACACCGTATCTATAATCTCCTCATTGGCCGTTTCGCCGGTGATTTCGCCGAGGGCTGACCAGGCGGAAGTTATGTCGAGGGAGATTATGTCGAGCGGGAATGCGCCTATGGCCGAGATTGCGCTTTCCAGACTCCGGCAGGCGCGGCACAGCGCCTCGTAATGGCGCTCCTCCACCACGCAGGCGGCGCCTATCCCCTCTGAACCTACGGCCTTGCGCGACATGAGGGCGCGCAATTTATCTAAATTTTCGCCCGTCTTTGCCGAGATTGAAATATCGAATTTATTCGGTTGGGCGGGGGATATGTCGCATTTATTATAAATCCTGATGAGTCTGGAGTCATCCTCTTCAACGCCTTCAAGGGGAGTATATTCGCCCTCGCAGACATATAAAATGAGGTCGGCCGACTGCACCGTCTTTTTTGCAATTGAAATGCCTATGGCCTCGATTTCGTCGGCCTGCTCGCGCAGCCCGGCCGTATCCACGAGGTTGTAAGTGAGGCCGTCTATTTCTATCGCCCCTTCCACAGCGTCGCGCGTGGTGCCGGCCAAGGGAGAAACTATGGCCTTATCGTAGCCCAAAAGGGCGTTTAACAGCGAGGATTTGCCCACATTGGGCGCGCCGCACAGCGCGCAGGTTATGCCGCTCTTAATCTTTTTGCCCTTGCCGTAACTACCCGCAAGCGAGCGCACAGACATGTATATATCCCCAAGCCGCACGGAAAGATCGGCCAGATCGGTTGAGGCCACATCCTCTTCGGGATAGTCAATATCTGCGGCGATCGAGGCCAGGATATCCTTTAACGAAGCTTGTATTTCCTTTACAGTTGCAGTGAGTTTTTCGTTGTAGAGCGTAAGGCCCGCACGCACTTCGGCAAGTGATGCGGCGTTTATCATGTCTATCATTCCCTCGGCCGAGGCGAGCGAAAGTTTGCCGTTTAAAAAGGCACGCTTTGTGAACTCGCCGTTTGCGGCCTGACGGGCGCCGTGCTTTATTGCGGCGCTTAAGACACCGCGCGCGATGTATAAGCCGCCGTGGCAGTGAAATTCGACGACATCCTCGCCTGTAAATGAGCGTGGTGCCCTGAAATACACGCACATGCCGTAGTCGGTGAAGCCATCGCAGAGGATGTTGCCCGGATACATGCGGTTGGGCGAAAAGTCCTCCACCTTTGTTTTTCCCGAAGGCGAGAACATCTTTGAAGCTATTGTAAGCGCGTCTTGGCCGCTCACCCTTATTATTGCCACTCCGCCCGTTGCAGGAGCTGTGGATATTGCCGCAATGCTTGAATTGAACATAATACGAGTCCGTTTGCTGCCCGATTATTACATATATAACCTGAGCTTATACCTGATTATAACACATATCCATACACAATGCAATAAAAAAACGGCGCCATTTGCGCCGTTTTGGTGTTTTGCATTATTTTTTAAACTCATCAAACGGATCGTCGGGAGATGTTGACGAGGAAGAGGAATCCGAACCGGATGACTTATTGTCCGAAGATGCGCCCAGCCCGTCAAAAGGATCTGCCGCAGATTCATCCGGGCGAGGCGGCTGATAGGGACTTCCCGAAGGCGGCGTGCCGGGGCGGCCGTTATAAGGGTTGTAACCGCCGTAAGGGTTACCGCCGTTCTGATTGGAATACTGCTGGTACATCTCATACCGCCTGCGCTGTTCGCCGCGGACGTAGTCGCGGTAGTTCAACCCCTTGTTGTTGCGGACGGCAAACATTAAAATGCCCTTGATGGGGAAGAGCACCGAGCCGAGCGAAAGCCATATATACCTGCGGCATGCATAGGTCTGGAAGAAGGAGATGATGACCAGCACACTGAGCAGAATGTATAAAAGATTTACCCAGGTGAGAACATAGCCGTCGAGGTAATCGAAAATCCACGCCATCCAGGGAAGGCGCTGCCACAGCGTGCTTGATGCTGCGTACCCGACGATGACCGTCTGCGTCTGACCCATAGCCGTGACCTGTTGAGTGACAACGTCGTAGAGTTCGCCCGCATACACAATACCTGCAACCGAATAATAAAGGATATATCCTGCGACGAGCAACAGCTCAACTATTGCCAGCGCGAGCGAAACGCTCTTTGAGGGCAGGTTGTAGAACCTGTTCTTATCCGACACGACGCCGATGTAATAGCTGTTGAAAAAGGGAACGAATGCCATCCACTTGTGCTTGTATCCCTCCCTCTTCGCTATGGTATACAGCGCAACGGCCTCCATCGCATACACGACGAGAAAGAGCACGCCGGCGACTATCATACCTATCATAAGAGCCTGCGCGGGATTATCAACGCTGAACAGAAAGAAATCTGCGTAATATAAAAATTCGAAAAATTCCATATTTGTCTCTCTATATTTACTCTACGCCTATTATTGTAACGGCAGATTATAGAAAGCGTGAAACAGCTTTGTGAAAATTGAGTAAAATTTTGACAAGTCGCAAAATCAGCGACCTGCGGTACCGAACAGGTCGAAGCCGTAGTCCACATCCCTTAAAATGAGGCCGCGGGCGGGCATTGTCTTGCCGACGAGCGAGCGGTCGCCCGTCTCAAGCGAGCGGGTTATGTTTTCCGGCGGGAGAGTTCCCGATGCGGCGCCCAGCATAGTGCCGACCATAGTGCGCACCATATTGTAGAGAAATCCGCCGCCGCAGACGCAAATTTTAACGTCCTCCCCCTCCGATTGCACATCTGCAGAGTATATTGTGCGCACCGTAGTTTTGACCTGCGAGCGAGAGGCGCAGTAGGCCTTGAAGTCGTGTTCGCCCACAAAGAGTGCGGCCGCCTCCTTAAGCGCCGAGAGGTCGATTGCCCCATTGATATGCACTGAATACCTGTCCTTGAGCGGGTTGCGGCGGGGAGCAAAATAGATGTTGTACACATACGTTTTGCGCTTGGCCGAACGGTTGGCGTCGAAGCCTTCGGGCGCGGCCGCAGAGGCCAGGACGGAGACAGATTGAGGCAGGTGACAGTTGAGCGCGTCGGCAAGCCGCTCCGCGGGAATGTTTGTTGCAATGTCGGCATGACAGACCTGGCCGAGGGCGTGAACGCCGCTGTCCGTGCGGCCGCTGGCCGTGAATGTAACATCCTCGCCGAAGGCGGCCTTCGCCGCGTCAGCCAGGGCCTGCTGGACGGAATAGCCGTTGGTCTGCACCTGCCAGCCGCAAAAGTCAGTGCCGTCATAGGCGACTTTGAGAGCGTACCTCATAGTATCACCACATATTGATATGCCGCGGGCCAGATGTCGTATGCATAGGTATTGAAGAGCACTACGCCGGCAATGAGCGCGGCAACGACGAGCGCGGCGACGAGGTCACGCCAGGTAAAGGTAAGTTTCTTATATTTTGTGCGGTTGGGCGAATTTGTATAACAGCGCGCGTCCATCGCGTCGCCCAGTTCCTCCGCGCGGCGGAAGGCCGAGATTAAAAGGGGGATCAGAATGGGTATTATGGCCTTGACGCGCTTTACTATATTGCCCGTCTCGAAGTCGGCGCCCCTGGCCTTCTGCGCGGCGATTATGCGGTTGGTCTCGTCCATCAGCGTGGGAATGAACCGCAGAGCTATGGACATTATGAGCGCCAGCGCGTGCACGGGGAATTTGATGTATTTTAAGGGTTTTAGCAGGCTTTCAAGGCCGTCCGTCAGGCTGACAGGCGTGGTTGTAAGCGTCAGAAGCGCCGAGCCGAGCACTAAAAATATCAGTCTGAACATCAGAAAGATAGCAAAAAGCACGCCCTCAAGATAGATGTGGATTATGCCCCACTCCACCAGCAGGTGGTTGCCGCCGTGAAAGAACAGGTTGAGCACCGAGGTGAACACGAGCAGGAAAACTATGCCCTTTACCGAGCGTAGCACCGAGCCGAAGGGCACGCGCGACACAAAAATTGCAACTATTACGAACAGCGCGCACAGCGCCAGGCCGTAAAAGGTGTCTGCAACAAACAGCGCGACGATGTAGGCTATGAGCATCAACAGCTTGATGCGGGGGTCTAGCCTGTGCGCAAAGGACTGCGCGGGATAGTACTGGCCGAAGGTTACGTCGTTAAGCATCGGCTTCACCTCCTTCAAAGGCCTGCACAACGGCTTTGGCAAAGCCCTGCGAGGTATAGTCGCAGTCTATATCTATGCCATAGCCCTTGAGCGCGCGGCAGATTTTGGCCGTGAGCGGCACGTCGAGGCCGAGCGAGACTAGCTCGTCGGCACGGGCGAACAGCTCGTGCGGGGCGGCACAGTCAAAAATTCTGCCGTCCGAAACGACGCAGGCGCGCGTGCAGTTGGCGGCAATTTCGTCCATGTCGTGCGAGACGATTATAACCGTGCGGCACCACTCGGCGTGGAGTTTGTGCAACAGCTCCATTATCTCCTTTTTGCCGAGGGGATCGAGCCCCGCCGCGGGTTCGTCGAGGACGAGAATTTTGGGCCGCGTGACGATGACGCCGGCTATGGCGACGCGCCTCTTCTGCCCGCCCGACAGATCGAAGGGCGACTTTTCGGCCACCTCCGCAGGGTCGAGTCCGACTGCCGAGAGCGCCGCATATACACGCTCCTTTACCTCATCAGCACTCAGATCTTTGAAGAAATTTTTGAGGCCGAAGGCGACGTCGTCGAACACCGTCTCGGCAAAGAGCTGGTATTCGGGGTACTGAAAGACCATTCCCACGTCGGCGCGCAGGGACAAAAAGTTGCATTTTTTGTCGGCCAGATTATAGTCGCCTACCGTTAGTTGGGGCATATCAGGGGGTATTTCTCCCTTTTTGAGCTTTTTGGGCTTGTACTTTTTGTTGGCCTGGGGGAGCTTTATCAGCGCGTTGAGGTGCTGGATAAGCGTCGATTTGCCGCTGCCCGTGTGGCCGATTATGCCGAAGAATTCGCCGTCGCCTATGTGAAGGTTGACACCCTTGAGCGCCTTCGAGGCGAAGGGCGACTTCGCCGAATATGTGTAGGTCAGACCCTTTATATCAATGTCCCAGGGGCCGCGCTTGGGTTCGTCGCTGCGCGCGAGACGGGGCGAGCGCAAATCTTTGAGCCCCCTCTCCTCCGCGCAGGCGGCTATGTCGGCCGCAAGCTGTTCGGGCTGAAGGCAGGGCGGCGTGTCTATGCCGCTCTCTTTGAGCATATTTGCTATGTTTGTGATTTCAGGCAGACAGAGATTGTAGGTTAAAAGCGCCTCGCCGTTTTCAAAAATTTCTTCGGGCGCGCCCTGCATTACTATCTCCCCGCGGTTCATGACTATCGTGCGTTCGGCAAGCAGCGCCTCCTCCATGAAGTGGGTGATGAGCAGTATGGTCATGCCCTCCTCTTTATTGAGGCGGCGGACGACGTCGATTACCTCTCTGCGGCCGCGGGGGTCGAGCATGGCAGTCGATTCGTCGAGGATTAAAATGTCGGGGCGGATGGCAAGAACGCCCGCAACGGCAATGCGCTGTTTCTGTCCGCCAGAAAGGCGGGTGGGCGTGGAATGGCGGTATTCGCTCATGCCGACGGCCTCCAGGGCCCAGTCTATGCGGCGGCCAATCTCCTCGCGCTCGACGCCCAGATTTTCGGGGCCGAAGGCGACGTCGTCCTCGACAATCGAGGCAACCATCTGGTTGTCGGGATTCTGAAAGACTATACCCGTGTGGCTGCGCACTTCGAAGATATTTTTCTGGTCGGCAAGGTCAAGGCCCCACACGGTTATGCTGCCCTCGTCGGCCTCAAGCAGACCGCAGATGAGGCGAGCCAGGGTCGACTTGCCCGAACCGTTGTGGCCGATTATGGAGACAAATTCGCCCTTTCTGACGTCGAACGACACGTTATTTACGGCGGGCGTCTCCGCTTCGGGATACCAAAATTTTACGTTTTTGAATGAAAGCGCGGTAAAATCCTCTTGATTTTGGGTATTTTCCGCTGTGGATTGCTGAGACATTTTTTATTCCTTGAATTACTTATTCTTACAGATTATAACAAATAAGCGAACTTTTAACAACAATTTGCGCCGTCCAAAATGTGAAAGCCGCATAAAATTTTGCGAGGCGGGCAAAATTGCCCGCCTCGCCTACTTCAGCACTGCACAAAAACTCCGCGGGGCGCAACTGCGCCCCGCGGAGAAAATTGTGTCAGTTAGTAATCCATTGATTTATTTGAGTTTTGAATCTTTCGGGTGCATAAGTGAGCAAAGCCTGTTGTGCTTTCTTAGATTGGTGAAAATATATCACCTCTCTATCGCTTCTCATCTTCCCAACGTGTTGATAGTCATACGATTTTTCTTTGTTTGAAATATAAATCCAACCAGCAAAGGTATTTCCCTCTGTTGAAGCGATTGTTTTTACTTCTTCCCATTCAAAACAACGTATAACTTTGCCAAATCGTATCCTCTTTATCTCTTTTTCACTAAATTCAATTACATTTGTAAATGTAAATAAAGAATATAAAAATGTAAATAGTGGCAAGACAACAAACAACACCAGAAAAATTATAATTCCTAACCATTCTAAAGTTTCAAGACCCACGACAAATATTATCAATACCCATATTGCAACATCACAAAGAAAAAATAATGAGATTACTAGAAATACTGGAAAAAATACCCTAATTTTCAAAGCGTATACTTCTCCTCAATAAATTCAGACTTGGAAATGATAAATTAGCGAAGTACAATGATGCAGAAACTCCTATACTAGAAATTTTTAGAGCATCCACAAACCTATTGATCCATCTTACGCCAGACACTATTCCCGTTGAAGCAAGACCAATATACATTGCTGAATTATACAATGCACTAACTCCTCCTTGCATAAGCGCAACGTACCAATCAGTACTTCCATATGATATTTGTTGAGACACAACACTTCCAGTAAACCCACCAATCGCGCTTATAAACGCTGAAACCACTAATCCCAAAGGGCCGCCTGTTGCTAACCCAGCAGCAACCCCGATTGAACCAATGGCCCCATCGATAAAACCACCAGCAAATGCTCCCCAATAAGATTCACCTTCCGGGCGGCTATCAGCCGCAATAAACCCATTGATAGTTCCGCTTACCAATACACCAGCAATAGCTAGTAATATTCCTATAACTGAGTGTCCCGTCGGGTCACTGTACATCACAGGATTATTTAAACAGTAGGCGTAGAGGTTAAGTCCGCCTATTGTTTCAGGGTCGGCGTAAGTTACAGCGTCGCGGTTGAGGAAACGGCCGACTTCTGGGTCGTAGTAGCGAGTCTGCAGAAAGTACAAACCAGTTTCGGTATCATAGTAATAGCCTCTGTATCTGAACGGGTTAAGGTTGGCAAGGGTTACATTGCTGCCGCTAACCGTATGGTTGCCCCACGCGTCGTAGTAATATTGTACTACAACGTTGCCATTACTGTCAATATCGCCAAAGCAAAAGCAAACATTAATTTAAAAGTTAATGTGCGCACTATATAAAGCATAATGCGCACACTAATTGTACTTTTTTTACTCTTCAACTCGTTCTAATATCTTTCCAACAGCAACCTTTTTATGCCCTTCATATAATTCAAAATTTAATCCTCCAACCAAGTTATCAGGAGCTTTATCTACATTAGAATATTGTATTTTTGCTAACGTTACATAGCTACTAATTTCTCGAAAATTATTAACTATTAAGCTCCAATTTCCAATACATCCGTTAAACCTTATAATAGGGGCATATTTAATGGTATTAAATGGTATTTTGCTTACTCTACCGCCTTCGATAGGTTTAAGCCAAGTTATTTTTGCTATAAACTGCATAACTAACCCTCTATATTTTAAAAAAACCAAAATCTTATTATTATAGAATTCAAATAATCTAAATCGGAAAAATAATAAGCATCATCGATAGTATCTAAAAGCTTAAAGAAATCAACAGAAGAATTAGTCAATGAATTTTTAGGAACTCGTATTTTAACATAATTGGATTGTTTCCAGCTTTTTGCCCATGTCCTTACGCCATGTTTCGATTTGGCAAAAAACTTGCCTTCCATACTATTTGGTCCTTGTCTAAATTTACCAGCCGTTTTTAAATCGGCCAATTCTTCTGGGCTTACTGTCCGATACAATGAAGTACTCTTAAACAAACTCCTAAATACGTTTCCTACTGAAGCCGTTACACTGCCTGTTGCATAATAAGAAATAAGCATTCCTATTCCAGCGCCAACAGCCGCGCCAATCAATGCGCCGCCAAGATACCAACCCCAATGCACACTGCCATTAAATACCTGCCCGTCATCGCAATAATCCACAAGTGTTGTTATTCCAAAACCAATAACTGAGCCAATTATTGCTGTCAATATAAAAAATGGAAAATGGCCAGTCGGGTCACTGTACATCACAGGGTTATTGAGACAGTAGGCGTAGAGGTCAATGCCGCCGAGAGTTTCGGGATCGAGATAGTCGGGATGGTCGGGTGAGAGGAATTGTGCCGTAACGGGGTCGTAGCAGCGCGTTTTTAACAGGTACATTCCGGATACAGTATCGTAAAAGTAGCCGCGGTAACGGAACGGGTTGAGCTTTACAAAATTATTCTGCGTGTACTCCGTGCATACGCCGAACGGGTCATATTCGTACCGGCCGGCTATCTCCCCGCCCTTTAACACCACTACTATGTCGCCGAAGA
>DVNU01000054.1 GCA_018714165.1 Candidatus Coproplasma excrementipullorum
TACGGAAGTTCAACCCGCCGTGGGGCGTAGCGTGCGGCGCAAACCGTTGGTTTGCAGTTATGGGGCAGAACTTCGGAGAGGTCAAAACCTCTTCCAGGCACGCCGGGAGAGGTGCGCCCGTCAGGGCGCACATTAAACCTCAACAAAAACAGCCCCGCGCAGCGTCATCATCTCCCGCTATTGAATTGATTCCGCAGTTTAAGGTAAAGTGCGCCCTGCGTTCGGCTACGCCGCCGCAGACAGAACGACCGCAAGCGGCAATGCGGTGTAAAGATATCTGAAAGCTGCCTTGCGGCAGCAATTATGTTAAGAAAAAAGAAAGCCCCTCGCAGTGGGGACTGACAGGGGACTTTTATATTAAAATTATGCTGAAATCGGTGAAAATCTATAAAAAACGGGCTAATTTTAGGGCTTTGTCGCCCCTCTGACTCCGTCATTCGGGTGTTCAAATCACTTCGCCCCAGCCAAAACAGACTCAGTTGAACACTTTCTAATAGTGCCTGCTGGGTCTTTTTTTATGCAAAAAGACAAATAATCTCAGAATTCTTCGGAATCGGTATGTGTTTCCCCGCAGACTAAAATAAAAGCAAGCTGATAACGATATCAACGAAAATATACTTTGAAGTAAAAAATCCGTGCGGCAGATATCTGCCGCACGGATTTTTTTTAGAAACATTATAAAACCTTGTATAGCGATGCCACTTAAAACGCCTTAATTAAAAAATTATACAGCGCGAGATGCCAGTTGCCCATAGAGTGATAGCGCATAGGAAATACGTCGAACGAGGTGTTCTCGCCCTCTTTCAGCCGCGAATCTATGGCAAGCACTGCCTTGTAATCTTCTGCCTGGCTGGATAATGCAAAGTCGAACGTGCCGCTTGCAAGATACCAGTAATCTATCGGAAGCCCCTTCTGCTCCTCAGAACAGGCATACTCTTCAAAGTACTCCACGGGCGTTCGGCTTCCGCTGAAAGTGCCGAAGCGCGAAAACCAGTCAAGACAGCCGTTGAGCACAGAGTGGAGCGTTGTGACTGCCCCGCGCGAAAGGCCTGCAAACGCGCGGTGACTTCTGCTTGCGGCAAAGCCCGCGTCGTCGCACGACTGTGCATAGGTTGAATATCGCCCCTCGACTGCCGGCATCAAATCATTCCTGAGTTCGTCTTTGAACGAATACGTCAGCGGGTCAAGGTTGCCCTTGCAGTCGTCCTCCACGTACCAAGTGGGCGTGACGACTATCATCGGTTCGATTTCGCCGTAGTATATGAGGTTGTCGAGCATATCCTTGTTGTAGGGATTGGTTCTCAGCCAATACTCCTCGTCGTCGCCCGTGGCAAGGTCACCCGCTTCGCCGCCCGCGCGGCTTAAAACGACTATCGCCGCGTCTGAATACTCGTCGTAATCGGCGCGCGCTGCGTCGGTCATAAAGCCTACGTCAACCTCGTTCAGGGTATTGAACGCGGGGTCTGCCGAGGAGTTCGCGCTGTAAAAATTGTAGAGCGAAGGGTTGATTTTAAGTTTGCCGTCCTCCTCCATTCCCGTCTTGAAGTCTACGTACTGGCCGGGGGTACCGAAGCGCACGAGGCCGGTTGAAACGGTTTTAACAGTGCCGTAGCCGAAGGCGCTTACCTTTGAACCCTTATCGAGCGGGAGAAGCCCGCCTTCATTTTTTAAAAGAACGGTACCCGAAGCCTGAACCTCGCGGGTGAGCTCGGCCTCCGTTTCAATCCAATCGTCCAAAGACATTCCGTTATCTTTGAAGTACTCGGTGTCCTGCTCTTCGCCGTCTTCCACTTTGATAACTTTGGAAGTTTCGCCGCCGATTGCGCCGCTTATAAGCTGCCTGTATCCCGCTGACCATACGGTAAAGCCAACAACCACAGCCAGCAAAGTGCCGCATACGGAAGAAAGAACACGCCAAACTTTTTTGCTGAATATGCTCCCCATAAAATTAGACCTCCCTAAAAATTTTTTGTCGTATCTGGGGATTTGCGACGATTGCATTGTAAAATAACTTGCAAAATTTTTGGGCAAAGTGGCACCGATTAACATTTTTTTGGCAAAAATCAACGCCATAACCGCGGTGCGGTATGGCGTACAACCCTTATGCCTCGGGGCAGGGAATTAAAATATTGAGCTCGAACCGGCCGTTTCTCTGTCCGAGCTGCATTTCGCCGCCGTACTTTTTTACGGCATAGCGCATACTCCTCGTTCCGAAGCCGTGGAAGTCTGTATCGCCCTTGGAAGTTACGGGCAGACCGTCTTTGACGGCTACCGGGTGCGGGCAGTAATTTTCGACGTGCACAACAACCATATCGCCCTTGCGGACGGCGCGCAGAGTTATGCTCCTTGCCGCGGCGTCATCTACGCCGAGTTCGCACTCTATGGCATTTTCGAGCGCGTTGCTGAATATGGCGACGAGGTCGGTCGAGTGTATAAATTGCAGTTCTTCGCCCTGAACCATCATAGAAAGGTGTATTCCGTTCTTTTCGCACCGGTATTGCTTTTCGGTGAGAATTACGTCGAGCGTGGAGTTGCCGCAATTTACCGTGCTTTCATACTCCGCAACCGCGGCAGACATTTCGGCAATATTTTCGGCACTGTACGCGCCGCCGCTCATCCGCGCAAGGTAGTGCTTCAAATCGTGCGCCTTCATATTGATGAGGTCTATGCTGTGGCGGGTAATTTCGTACTGCTTGCTCTCCTGCCGCAAAAAATATTCAAGCCGCTCGTTTTCGGCCTGTTCGTCCTTATAGGCGAGCAAGTTATACTGCATACAGAGGCCGAATATACAGCAGGCAATAAGCGGCAGGCGCGAAACCCAAAGGCCGTCGATTTCGTAAAGCTGCAACAAAAACTGCATTACGTATACGAAGGCGCACGTTGCCACCGCCATAGGGAGAACGTACTTTGCGTCTATGCGCATATCGCGTATACGGCGGGCAAACACAAAATAACATAGCTGAGCAGTATCTGAGCATATTCTGTATCGTCTTCCACAACCGCCACTTTTATCATCACTCTTCCTCCTTTGAATATGTTGCGCCCTGCACAGCTCCTTTATTATAAACACGCGCAAGCAGGTTTGTCAATACCGACCGTCAAATATAAACGAAACTGTATTCCGTTAAAAACTATTGGCGGACAACATACCGGACTTTAACATCAGCGGCGGGGCAGATTTAAAATCTGCCCCGCCGCCTTTATACAGGAGAGAGAAAAATTTTAATTATATTTTAATTCTGCGCCTTAACCGATTCGGCCTTGCCGACGCTCTCTGCATCCTTTCCGCCGTCTGTGAACGAAGCGACTATAAGAGCTGCAACGCAGACAAGGTCGAGCACAAACACCAGAATTACCATTCCGAAGTTGCCGCCGCTCTCCATCATTCCGTAAATTCTGTTTATAATCTCTTCTATCATTATCAGCCTGTCGTTGATATAATAGCCGAACGCCGCAGAAAAGAGCAACGACGGGATTAGCGGTGCAAACTTCCAGCCAGGTTTGATTATACCGATAAGGCAGGCGAGAGTGCCCAGAAGCAACAACACGAAGATTGCCGCATTGAAATGGTTGCCCATATCGGCGCCGCCGTTGATTTTTCCGTATACAGAAAGGCTGTACGCAGCATATATTACGGTATTCGCAAGCCCCAGTACGAAGGCGCCCAGGCACAGATAAAAACTGAGCGGTTTATTTTTGAAAAAATTAAGAATTTTCATCGTTGCCTCCCGAAGAAGCGGTGCCAGCGCTCACTTCTTTTTTATCGTCCTTTTTGAACACATAGCCCCAAAGAATGAAGCAAGTCACTGCCCCTGCAAACACAACACCCACCACTACATTTATGGCTATCATGGCAGACTTCCACCAAGGGTATACTTCATTGATGTCTGTATCTCTTGTTAGTCCGTTCATTACGTTGGTGTGCGCATACGTATACAGCGTTTCCTTGGCGCGCTCCTTTAAAATATTGAGGAAGTTGCCGTCGTTTTTGAGTATGACCGCATTTTTAATCTTCTGCGCCCTGTCTGCCTTGTCTGATACGAAGCAGAACATATTACCGCCCTTTGCGAGGTATTCGGCAGGGTCAGAGAAGCCGCCGCCCGCGTCGGTTATTATTACGCCGTAAAAGTCCCATTCGCCGTGGAGTATGCCGTTGATAAGCCCGTCCGTTTCGCCCACGTAGCGGAAGCCCGCACGCGCGTTGCTGGTCATTGTGGTAGTGGCGCCGCCCTTTACGAACGCGCCTTCGAAGGGACGAAGATATATTTCCCTGAGAGTCTGCTCGTTGGCAAATACGCCGTAGGTACCCCTGTTCTGCTCCTGGTCGTTGGCGAAGAAGTGCTTTATCGCGACGGTTACGCCCTTGCTTTCGGTGCCCGCCACCTGCGAGCCGATGAGTTCGTAATAGAGGACGGAGTCTTCGCTGAGGTATTCGAAATTCCTGCCCGAGAAGGGAGAACGGTGCATATTTGCGCCCGGACCCCACTGCGTGTTCAGACCGAGGAAGAGGCAATCCTCGCCTATGAGCTCGCCGCGGCGGAGAAACATATCCTCGTCCCACGACGAGGCGGCGAGGTTGGGATTTACGTAGCAGTTGGTAAAACTTACGCAGTCTATGCCGTCGTCGTTGGTGCCGCCGGGGAACCCGAGGCGACCTATCGGATCTATGCCTTTTACGTCTATCGTGGTGGAGATGAGTTCGTCTATAGACAGCTGGTCTATGAACTTATCCCAAATATTTTCGCCGTTTTCATCGACGTCGTCGAGGGCAACGCCGAAGAGTTCAGCAAATTTAAGCCCTGCATCCACTTCCGTTTCCACCTCCGATGCTTTAGGGGCATCTGAGGGCTTGGAATAGGTATCGTCCGCAACCATATTTGCGGTGCGCGTGAGGTTATAGGCCTTGGGGTATGTAGCCTGCCAGTCGCTTCGGGAAAGATAGGTCACGTCGCCGTCGTTCCAGTAGTTCCAGTCCATCTCCTGCAATTGGTTGGTAACCTGCTCGCCCGTGGCAGAGACGCTGTAAGTTTTGTCGTCGAAGTCCTCGTGCCAGGTAAACACTTTGTCTGCATTGCCCGACACGGCGTTGCCCTCGTGGTCGGTCATACCCTCGGCATCCTTTGCCGCAAGCACGTTGTTGAGCGCGTCGTGCGCGTCGTCGCCGAGAGAGAGATAATAGTCGCCTTCGCTGAGTATGTACGTCTTTGCGGCAGTATAGTCGTACGAGGCCAGGAAATACTTATCTACCGTAATTTCCAGGGTTTCGTGCCCGCCGTCAGCTTCGAGCATACCCGTCTTATCGAAGGCTACAAGCTGAATTGCCGACTTTTCTACATTATTTGTCTTTTCGTAGTTGCCGTAGGGCGTCTGCGCGTACAGTTCGACCACCGACCTGCCATCGACGTCGCCCGTATTGGTCACCGTCACCGTTGCGGTGAGGGTGCCGTCGTTGTTATCGATGACACTATCGAGGGTCTGCGTAAATGTTGTGTACGAGAGGCCGTAGCCGAAGGGATAAGTTACCTCGTCGGCATAGTTCCAGGAATTGCCCTGTGAGGCATAAACGCCTGCGGAGGAGCTTGCGTTGCCCTGGCCGAGAACGCAGTCCTCATAGCGGGTTTCGTAATACTTATAGCCCACATAGATGCCCTCGGCATAGATAAGGTTATCGTTATAGCCGTTCTGAGCCGTCACATAGTTCTGCATTGCGGGTGCAGAAAGCGAACTTGCGGAGAACGTGTCCACGAGTTTGCCCGAGGGGTTTG
>DVNU01000055.1 GCA_018714165.1 Candidatus Coproplasma excrementipullorum
CTATACTTATCTCACTGATGACAGCATCACCAGCGAAGATGAGGCCAAAGCAATCGCTGTTCAAAGCATTCTCTTTGTCCCCTGCAATACTGATGCATGCTATCAGGATTTTGAGTTGATCACAAAGTTAGCAGACTGCACTATTTCGTGGCAATCGTCTGACAGCAATCTCATTGCGATAAGCGAGAATGAGACTGTTGACACGATCAATGGTTACTCCACGAGAGAAGCAATCGTTTACCGTGCAAAGGACGGGGATAAGACCGTTACATTGACGGCTACAATTACTGCTCCTGACGGTGCAACCAAAGTCAAGACGTTCAATATTAATGTTAAAAAGAATGTTCTTGCAGTAGGTGAAATTATCGTTGACGGTGTTGAAGACGACAAGTTGATAATTGATCAGTTCAGTCTTACAAGCGAGCCTTCGATCACCGTTACAAACGCTTCCGACTATAACGGCAAGTTGCTCGATGCAGGCGACTATACTGTTGCAACCAAGTATTTGTATTCCTCTGAAAAGGGTGGATTCCAGGTTGAAGTCAGCGGCTTCACTCCTTCAGTTGCTGGCGTTTACGAAATCACCAAGACGGTGACTGTTGGCGAATCCTCCAGCGAGTCCTATACATATATTGTCTATGTGGTAAGCGGTTCTGCAAATGTTGACTTCACCGAAGCTCCTGTTGTGAACGTCAACCGCGATGGCTTCACAATTAGTGGTACACTCAACAATGTAGCTGGTACCCTTTACACAATGGTTTCCGATACTCAGCCCACAGCAGAACGGCTGAAGGCTCAGGGCGAAGTCAACACAATCACGAGCGATAGCATAATGTTCAGTTTTGATGCTGACAATGGCAGCTCTTACACTGTATATTACATGGTTTGCAACCCCAACGGTGAAGTAACTTCTGAAATATACAGCACTGATATAGATGTTGTTGACATCACGACCGAAGAGGAGTTCAACGAGCTTCTTTGCAACGGTGGTGAATCCAACAAGATTTATCTGTTGCAGAATGACCTTGACTTTGAAGGCAAGACTTGGCAGTTAAGTAGTGAAGCATTTGTCGGTTTGCTCAATGGTAACAACCACACGGTTAAGAACATTTCGTTGGAAAACACCGGTTCAAAGCAGACAGGTATGTTCTATTCGCTCAAGGGCGGCACGATAATGAACATCACCTTCAAGGATATCAGCATTGAAGGTGCCGGTCAGAAGGTTGGTATCATCGGTGAAGCTTATTACGGATACATCTCGAATGTCAAGCTCAACGAAGTATCTGTTGTCGGTGCAAGCCAACGTGTCGGCGCCCTTATCGGCCAGGCACTTGAAGGTCCTACGCCGCTGTACATTGACAGAGTATCTCTTGTAAATAAAAAAGATACCTCAATAATCAACGGTAATGGCGGTAGCAGTACCCGTGCCGGCGGCTTGATTGGTCTCATTCAGCCTACGTCTGAGCCTACAACCGATCTCGAAATTTATATAAGCAATTGCTATGTAGACGCTACAATCGGTTCCGATAAGTGCGGTCAGATCGGTGGTATAGTTGGTACCTATGATACGCAGAAGTCAAATACTATGAACCTCTCGCTAAGCATTGATCATTGCTACTTCGTTGGTACTGTCATCTCCAGCAACAGAGGCGGCGGTATCCTCGGCTATCAGCAGGGCAACGGCACTCTTAGAATTTCGTATTGCGTAAGCGACGGTACATTGTATCATGCGGGCGGCACAACTCCCGTTGTCACGGCTGAAAAGAACTGCTCTGGTATAGTCGGCGGCTACGTTTCAACTGCAGACGCTATCATAAGCAGGTGTTATGCAAGATTTGAAGAGCACAATGCAGACTACGATGTGTCTGTTATTGATGACAGTCTCTATAATCTTGAGGCGTTTTGGGCTAATGTCCTTGGTTTCGATATTGAAAATATTTGGCAGTATAACACGGAGGCGCCTTATGTAACCTTAAGATAATGCTTTGAGATTGAATAGTATTTACGAATTGGGATATTATTTTTACAATGCATTACAGTAAAAAAATCGGCGGGCAGAAAAGCCCGCCGATTTAATTATCAAAATTTAGAGGTTGCAAATTGTATGTAAATATTAAAGCAAAAAGGTTGGAACTTAAAAGAATCCTTTGGTTCTTACATTTATAATGTAATTTACTCATTAATAAGTTTCGAAAACGTGTTGTTTATTAAACAAAAAAAGACGCCCAAAAAGCCCATTTTTGGGTAAGGTGACGGGATTTGCCGCTTGGGCGTAGCGCACGGTTGACAGCCCAAGCCGAGGGCTGTCAAGTCGGCGGTGAGACCGCCGAGCGGCGAAAATAAATTTATTTTCTTGCCTTCCCTCAAGTCCCTATTCATAAATCACCACAAAAAAAGGAAGGCAAAAAACCTTCCTTTTTCTGTGGTTGAGGTGACGGGACTTGAACCCACGACCTTCTGGTCCCTAACCAGACGCGCTACCAAACTGCGCTACACCTCATTAGCAAGCTTTATTATTATACTGTAAAAATTATAAAAAGCAAACTATTTTTAGGCCATTTCACAAAAAAATTTAAATATTTTTTGCACAGCCACAGACAATATAAATTTACAAATATTTAAATCTGTTATATAATACCTCTATGTGGAGTTGGCAATTAGTATTGCAAGTGTTCCTTATCGGCATTTCCCTTGCTATGGACGCCTTCGCCGTCTCGGTATGCGACGGCATGTGTTACAGGGATCTCAACAAAAAGAAGGGCGGCGCAATTGCGCTCACCTTCGGAGTCTTTCAGATGGCTATGCCGCTCATAGGCTTCTTTGTGGCCTTCGGTCTGTCGCAGGTAATAGATACCGCATTTATTGACAGATTTGATCACTGGGTGGCCTTTGCGTTGCTCCTGTTTATCGGCGCCAAAATGATTATAGACGCCGCATTGGAGATGCGCAAACCTGCCGAACAGCTTACGACCAAAAAGTTTAACGTTGCCGAAATGCTTGTCCAGGGTGTCGCCACCAGCATAGACGCCCTCGCCGTAGGCATAAGTTTTATTGCCATGTACGAAGAGGGCATAACCGAAGTCACGATCTGGGGCTATACGGGAATAATAGGCGCCACTACCGTATTGATAGTGGCGGCAGGCGTATTTATCGGGTCGCGCGTCGGCAAACTGTTCGAGCGCAAGACGGGCGTGGCTCAGATTCTCGGCGGTCTCATTCTGGTGGGCATAGGTCTTAAAATTTTAATTGAGGGGCTCATTTAATGCGCACCTGATCTCCTGAATAATGCGTTCGTTTCCGCGCTTGAAGACATTTTCTTTGAGCGCGGTCTTTAATTTTTTATCGGCAATCAGCTCATCTATTGCACTTTTGAGTGCGGATGGCGTCATCTCTCCCTCGCGCAGAATTCTGCACAGGCCGCGCTCATAAAAGTACAGCGCATTGTCGACCTGGTCGCCACGGCTGGCGCCGTTTTCGAGAGGGATGAAGAGCGTGGGTATGCGCAGCGCGATGAGCTCGTTTGCGGCGTTTGCGCCGCAGCGCGAAACGGCGTAGTCGGCACAGGCGTAGACCTCGCCCATGTCGTTGGTGGACTCAAGCTGTTTGTAGCCGTAAAGGCTTGAATAAACGGCATTTCCCTTGCCGCAGATGTGCAGTATGTTATAATTCTTGCACAGCTCAGTCACGCATCCGCGCAGACAGTCGTTAATCGCCTGTGAACCGCTCCCGCCCCCGAATACGAGAACGGTGGGGCGCAGGTCGCAGCCGAATGTCCGTTTTGCCATCACTCTGTCCCGCCCGAACAGTTCGCGCCGCAGGGGGGTACCCGTATAGACGCCGTTTTTGATTTTGACGGCGGTGGAGGGGAAGGCCGTCAAAACCCGGCGGCATTTGCGGGCAATCAGCCTGTTGGCAAGGCCTAAGCTGACGTCCGATTCGTGCGTGAGCACGGGTATTCCCAGCCTGGCCGCCGCGGCAGCGGGCGGGTACGAGGCGTATCCGCCCTTGCAGAACAGCAGGTCGGGCTTAACCTCCTGCAGGATATCCTCGCACTGTTTTATGCTCTTGTGAATTTTTGATGGCAGCGACAGGTTGCACAGAATTTTTCCGCGCACGAGTTTGGCTCCGTCGAAGGTAAAGAATTCCACGCCCCGTCCGTTGCAGATTTCGCGCTCTATTCCGTCTGTACCTATATAACAAAGGTTGAATTGGTCTTTCAATTGTTCGCACAGCGCCATATTGGGCACTACGTGGCCGGCGCTTCCGCCGCCGCAGAACATAATCTTTTTCATACAATTATTATATTTTATTTGCAGGTATATTATGAAAAGTCCCTATGCTGAAGAAAATTGTCACATGGTTGAGGCGCGGCAACCAACAGGTTGCCGCGCCTCAACTTCAGACCTGACATTAAAGTCAGTATTTATCAATTTGTATCGTGTATTACGCCTATAACCGCTTCGGTCAGCTGGCTGATAAGTCTGCAATGCTCCTCCAGAGTGGTGGTGCTGTTCCCCGTAGCCCATTGAATATATGTATCGACGATGCCTGAGACCATATAGTTGATTGTTACCGACATTTTTTCTGACGCTGTCCCGCCGGACTTTTCAAGCGATGCCTGCAGGGCTTTTTCGGCCAGCGTTCGTTTTATGTTGGATGTGATGTAGCCCGAAGATGTAGAGTACAGCATAAAATTTTTAAAGGCGGGAGCCTCGTCGAGTATGCCGGTCATCGTTATGAACATATTGTAAGTGCTGTTATAGATGTCCGAGGTGTCGAATTTCGAAAAACATTGATATACCGTCTCCGAAATATCCCTTTCAATGTCGTCCAAAACATCCTTGGCGTCTGCGTAATGCAAATAAAATGTCGAACGGTTTATTACGGCCCGCTCGGCTATGTCAGAGACGGTAATTTTCCTTATATCCTTTTCGAGAGTTAATTCCATAAAGGCATTTGTTATGGCCTTTTTTGTCTTTAAAACTCTTTTGTCGGTAGTCATTATACACCTCACGTACGCTTTATATGTATATTATACTACAGCGTGACCAATAAATCAAATTAAAAGTTGACATTGCGGCGAAATACTGATAAAATATTGTTATGCAACCCGTATATATTGTGATGATCTGCGCGGCCGCGCTGTTTGCTCTGCTCCTGTTGGCCTATTTCAAACACGCGGAAAACGCAAAAAAACTTAATGAGCGCAAAGAGGAAGAGCTGCAAAAGGTCTATTCCGATAAAAATCTGGCTAAAATGGAATACGACGTTGCCGTGTACGATGAGGAGACGCGCAAACTTCTCAGTCCCCATGCCGATTCTCAGGTGACTATGGACGAGGTTATAGAAAAGGACGACGGCAAGGAGGAAGAAAAACCTTCTGCCGGGGAAATTCTGTTCGGCAAGGTCGACGACGAGGGAATGGAGGAGATAACCGGCAACTTCAAGGGCGATTGAGTCCACAGCAAACAGACAAAAATTTTTATGCAGCCTCTTTACGTCGCCGCATATAATGTACAATGTGTCGTATGTTGTGCATTTTTAATTTTGGTGCTTATGTACAATATTTTGTAAATTTTTTTTATAGGATTATTTTTTTACATAGTGCCCATGTCATTTTGTTGACAAAACTACTTTAAATCAATATAATTTATTTCGATTTCTAACAGTTAGGAATCGAAATATTTTTTTGCGGCGCATAGCCGCAGGAGCATGCGATTTGGAACATAAACGGCTGTTCGGCGCCATAAGCAGTGTGCACAGGGCGCTTATCCGGCAGAATGATTTTAACCTCG
>DVNU01000056.1 GCA_018714165.1 Candidatus Coproplasma excrementipullorum
TTCGGCCGCCGACCTCGTAAACGGCAGAAAAATAAAGGCGGGCGACATCCTTGACTAACCCCCTGACCGACCCCTACATAGTGCTCAGCAAGGTATACTCTGGGGGCAAATACTTCAAACAGGCACTCGCCGAAACGGCTGTAGAGCCCGCCAATAAGGGCCGCACCGTGGCCATCTGCTATGGCGTTCTGGAGCGGGATATATATTTAAACTATATAATTTCGGCCAACACCCAAAAGGCCCCCAAGGCGGCTATCAGGCTGGTTTTAAAAATTGCGCTGTATATTCTCGAATATCTCAACATAAAGGACTACGCCGTCGTCGATAACGCCGTTGAGCTCGTAAAAAAACTGGGCAAGGGCGGTGCGGCGGGCTTTGTAAACGCCTTTCTGCGCTCCTACAAGGTGCCGCAACTGCCCGAACAGGCTGACGAACGCCTTTCAGTAGTCGCTTCCGTGCCATTGTGGCTGGCAAAAATCATCCGCCGCACCTACAAGGCCGAGGCGGAGGTCATTTTGAACGACCGCCCTCTCGGCGTTTGCGTGCGCTTTGAAAGGAATGCGGAGGAGTATATCGCGCGCTGCGATGACGACTCCAATCCCCCGCCCGTGCATACTCCCTTTGATAACGTTTATATTTTTAAACATTTCGTGCGCGACGAGGGCTTTTTTTCGGGCGACTATACCTTCCAGTCGGTCGGCTCTGTCGCCATTTGCGCGGCTATATGCGGCGGCGAACGCCTTCTTGATATGTGCGCCGCGCCGGGCGGAAAGTCCGTCCTTCTCTCCAAAAAGTTCAAAGAGGTGACTTCCTGCGAACTTCACCCCCACAGGGTCGAACTGATAAAAGCTTACTGCAACCGCATGGGCGTTTGCAACGTAATCCCCGTCTGTGCCGACGGCACTGTGTTCAATCCCGCATATGAGGGGGTATATGACGCCGTTCTCGTCGATGCGCCCTGTTCGGGCACGGGCGTAATAAACGAAAATCCCGACATCAAGCTCAACAGAAAAGAGGAGGACATATCCTCACTCATGGCTACGCAGGCGGCGCTTTTAAATAATGCCGCAAAGTATGTAAAGGCGGGCGGCAGGCTGTACTATTCCACCTGTTCAATTCTCCCGCAGGAGAACGATACCGCCGCCCACGATTTTCTGACGGCGCACCCCGATTTCGGGCTGGCAATCCCCCAAAGCCCATTAAACCACAAAACCACCAAATACGGGCTTCAGTTTTTGCCCCACATCTCGCTCGGCGCGGGGTTCTACCTCACCTGTTTTGAAAGGAAGTGCTGAATGAAGGCGATTATCCAGGACTTAAATTACAACCAGATAAAGGAGCTCGTCGCCTCATACGGCCAGCCATCATTTCGCGCTAAACAGCTGTACGAAGGCCTCACCCGGGGCAAGGATATATCGCAGATATCCACCCTGCCGACATCTTTTAAGGAGAGGTTGCTCGCCGATTTCGAGGACTGCACGATAAAGATTGCACACACCTTTGAGGGCTCGGACGGCACAAAAAAATTTCTCTTCGAGCTGGCCGACGGCAACATAATCGAGGGAGTGCTGATGAGCTACAAGTACGGCAACACCCAGTGCGTATCCACTCAGGTGGGTTGCCGCATGGGCTGTAAGTTCTGCGCCAGCACCTTAAACGGCAGGGTGCGCGACCTTTCGTCGGGCGAAATTTTGTCCCAGATTTTAAAGGTAAACGCGGCATATGGCGGCACCAAAGATAAAAGGGCAGTCACAAACGTCGTTCTTATGGGCAGTGGCGAACCCTTTGATAATTACGACAACGTTGTCACTTTTTTAAAGAACCTTACTTCGGCCGAGGGGCTCAACATTTCCCCCCGCAATATATCCCTTTCAACGTGCGGACTGGTCGATAAAATGTATCAATTTGCCCAAGAGGGTATACCGTTAAATTTAACCGTATCTCTGCACGCAACGACGGATATGGAGCGCGCCCGCACTATGCCCATAGCCAACAAGTGGTCTATAGCCGAAATTTTGCAGGCGTGCGACAACTACTTTGCCAAAACGGGCAGGCGGTACATCTTTGAATACTCTCTCATCGAGGGTGAAAATTGTGACAGGCGCCACGCCGAAGAGCTCATAAATCTCTTAAAGGGCAGGCCGTGTCACGTAAATCTGATCCGCCTCAACGAGGTAAAGGAGCGCACTTTGAAGGCCACGGACGAAAAGTCTGCCTACCGCTTTTTGGGCCTTCTCGAAAAGGGCGGCCTGTCGGCAACACTGCGCCGCCAGATCGGCTCAGACATAGGCGGCGCCTGCGGCCAGCTGCGTGCGAGCTTTGTTGATGAATCACGAAAGTGAAGCGCCGCACAAAATTTCTTACCGATAAATTTATAAGGAAAACACTATGCAAATTAAAATAGCACCTTCGATTCTTTCGGCTGACTTTTCTAAAATGGGCGAGGCAATAAAAAGGCTCAATGCGGCTGGCGCCGACGTCATTCACTGCGACGTAATGGACGGCTCGTTCGTCGAGCCCATCACCTTCGGCGGCCAGATGGTCAAAAATATCCGCCCCCTCACAAAACTGCCCCTCGACTGCCACCTAATGATCGAGCATCCCAAGACGCAGATAAAATTCTTTGCCGAGGCGGGTGCCGACATCATAACCGTGCACTACGAGGCCTGCGCCAAAATTTCCCCCACATACCTTCGGGAGACGTTGGAGCTCATAAAGTTTTACGGCGTAAAGTGCGGTGCGGTCGTCAATCCCGACACGGATGTTTCAAAAATATTCGATGTGTTCGACATCTGTGACATGGTGCTGATAATGTCCGTATTCCCCGGCTACGGTGGTCAGAAGTTTATTCCCACCGCTTTAGACCAGCTCAAAAAGGCGCGCGCGCATGCCTTTAAGATTGGCAGGGGGGATATGGATATTCAAGTCGACGGCGGCGTGACCGAGGACAACGCGGCGCAGATAAAGGCGGCGGGCGCCAATGTCATCGTGGCGGGCTCAACCGTCTTCAAATCTGAGGATATGGCCAGGACCATAGCAACATTGAGATCATGAAGGGCATACTTCTTTTGAACGGTCAGCCATACGACGGGCCTATCGATTCTTCGGGCGCCGTCGTCTACTGTTGCGACGGGGCATACGAGTGGGCCAAGGGCAAAGTCCGCATCGACAAGAACGTCGGCGACTTCGACAGCTTAGGGTATATGCCCGTTCCCGCGCCTGAGGAGATCTATCCCTCCGAAAAGAACTTCACCGACGGCGAGATCGCCCTCTTTAAGATGCTCGATGCCGGCATTGACGACATCGAAATTTACGGCGGCGGAGGCGGCAGGGAGGATCATTTTCTGGGCAATCTGCAACTTTTGTATGCCGCCCACAGGCGGGGTGCGGTTGCAAAGATAATCACCCGAAATTCAGTCATCTTCGTGTCAGGCGGCAAAATTGAGCTGGATGCCTACGTCGGTCTCACCTTTTCGCTGTTACCTTTCGGCGAGTGCGTGCATATAATGGATTTTAGAGGGTGCAAGTACGCCTATCCTCAAAAAATCTCCCTCGGCGAATGCCGCGGCATTTCAAACATTGTTGAAAGCTCGCCCGCTTACGTTGAGGTGGGGGAGGGTGAATGTGCATTAATTCTAGTCAACAGGGGGAGCGTATGACCATAATCTGCATAAAGCCGCCAAAGCCAATAAGAAAGGTGCTGAAATTTATCTGCAATAAGTAATCTGATAAAATCTGTATTAAAGCGCCGCGGGAGCCCAAAACGGACTCCCGCGGCGCTTTAGCTTTTTGTTTTGCGGGCATACAAGGCCAAAATAAGGAATTCCTTACTATATAATTAGTATTCCTTACTCTATATTGTCGCAGTCGGTCGCTAAATTTCACCAAACGTTTATCTGTCTTATCTTGCATATCTCGGCGCGGTGTGATAAAATAGATGTGTTATGAAAAAACTTATCGCAACCATATCTGCTGCCGTCGTCGCGGCGGCAGGGCTTTTAACATTTTCGGCCTGCGGCTCGGCAGAAGTTACTTATGCCTTGAGCGAGGACGGCAACTCCTATATAGTCAGCGGTGTGTCGGGCAACAAGCGCGCTCTCACCGAATATGAAATTCCTTCCACCTATGACGACGGCGTCAACGGCGTTCTTCCCGTAACCGCCGTCGGCGAGGAGGCGTTTATGGGGACAACACTTCGCTCTGTTACAATCCCGGATAGTGTAACAACTATAGAAGATCGTGCGTTTACTTACACTTATTTGCGCAGTATCGAAATGCCGCAAAGCGTGACACACATCGGGTATGGAGCTTTTGCCGAGTCTGCCTTGGTAGAACTTGTTGTTCCTCAGTCTGTGGCGGAGATCGAACGCTATGCGTTCGCATATTGTTCTTCGCTTCATACTGCTGTAATAAATGCAAATATTCAAGTTTTGGATGAGGGCGTTCTTAAAGGCTCTGTTGCATATGATACTTCTGGCACATATTCGGATACTGTTCTTACAGAAATATGGCTACCGGCAGCGCTTAAATTTATTCACGAAGATGCATTTTCTGGTAATTTTTTGACTGATATCTATTTCAGCGGCACTGAGGATGAGTGGCGTGATGTTAAAATTTTCCGAAAAGCAAATGAGGGGGAGGAGAGTGATGACGGTTTTGTATACTTTGATGGCGAAGATGAGGAGACGATAAATTATTATTCAGTAGGGGGCCTTACAATCCACTGCGCGGATGCCGACCTGGTTTATTCGAACGGCGAAATTCAATCCACGCCTGTAAATTGACGGTAAAAAACAGTTTAATCAACTTAAGGCGGGGCGAACATACTGTTCGCCCCGCCCTGTACTATACTTATGTTGTTTGCCGTGTTTTAAAAGCCTGAAAACAAATTTAAGACTGCAATAAAAGCAAATAACGTCGGAAATCGCAAGGCGGAATTCATTTCTGCCGTTAAGCGATTTCGCGACCAAAGCAACCTCGCTGCGAGGCGAGCAAGATATTCTCAAAACAGTACAGTGTACTGTTTTGCCTTGCGAGGTGAGCGAGGGCATATGAAAGCCCGACGCGGTGACCGAGGCGGCTGCACTCCTTACTGCCGCCGAGAACGCACGAAGCGGCTATGCCGCGAGTACGAACCGAGCGATTAAGTTTTACGCGCGCTCTACAGTCTTAAGGCAGCGGGCGCAAACATAATCGTTCACAACCTTGCCTTCCTTGTTGACGTATGAAACCTTCTGTACGTTGGCCTTGAAAGTTCTTCTTGTTCTTCTCTTGGAATGGCTGACGTTGTTGCCGGAAGCCTGGCCCTTTCCGCATACGCTGCATACTCTCGACATATTATATACCTCCATAAAAAATGGTTGATTACTGAAAAAATGGGTGTAAAATACAAGCCGTTCCGAAAAACAGCTATATAAATATAACACGCCCTTTAAAAAAAATCAAACAAAATAATGCCCGAAAAGCAATTTTTTTAATTTTTGCGCCCTTAATTTCACTCTCTTTTCAGCTAAATTGCATAATTCCGCCGTAAACACTTGCAAAAATCCCAAAAGTAGGTTACAATAATTTTACAGGCACACGCAAAATTCGTGCGCCCCGGGTGCGCGTTTGCGCACAATTTTTAAGGAATTTTCTCATGTCAGTCAATACAAGCAACGTATACGGTAAAATATCCATATCCGACCTGGCCATAGCCAAAGTGGCCTCCAATGCCGCGCTCGAATGTTACGGCATAGTGGAAATGGTTTCGCGTCGTTTTACAGATTCCTTCTCCGAGCTGTTGAAAAAACAGCCCGGCGGCAAGGGCGTTAAGGTCGTAACCAACGGCGACAGAATTTTTATCGACGTGTACGTCATTATCAAATACGGCGTCTCCATCAATGCGGTCGCCGAAAGTCTGAAAGAAGGAATTAAATATAAGGTTGAAAAGTTTACCGGCATGATAGTTGATACGGTAAACGTCAACATCATCGGGGTTAAACTGTAAAATACTTATTTTGCGGTTTAATCCTTTTTTGCGGCGTATTTTCTTTATTGGTTATTGATGCCGCTTTTTTGTGTAATTTAAGGAGAAAAAATGTTAAAAACATTGAACAGCACCGATTTTCGCAAGATGATATCTTCCGGTGCCAGAATGCTTGAAATAAACAGGGCGAAGGTCGATGCTCTCAACGTCTTCCCCGTTCCCGACGGCGACACGGGTACAAATATGTCGCTCACGCTTCAGTCTGCCGTAAAGGAGATGAACGCCTGCTCGTCCAACCGCTTTCAGGAGATCTGCGACGCCGTCTCAAAGGGCGCGCTGCGCGGCGCGCGCGGCAATTCGGGCGTAATTTCCTCGCAGATCCTCCGCGGCATCTGCTCGGTGCTCCGCGAGTGTCCCCAGACCTTCGATACCAAAACTTTTGCCAAGGCGTTGGAGGCCGGCACAAAGGTTGCCTATTCAGCCGTATCCATTCCCAAGGAGGGTACAATTCTCACCGTCGTCCGCCTCATGAGCGAATCGGCTGGCAAACTCGCCTCCAAAAACAAGGACTTTGTTGAATTTTTCAAGGCCGTAATCGCCGTCGGCGACGAGGCCCTGGCTCAGACTCCCGAACTTCTGCCCGTGCTCAAAAAGGCGGGCGTCGTCGACTCGGGCGGCGTGGGTCTCATGACCATAATGCGCGGCTTCCTCGCCGCTCTCACTGGCGAAGAGGTGGGCGGCGATATCCCCACCGAAGCGGTCGACACCAAAAAGGAGCCTGAATTCGGCGACAACTCGGATATAATCAATCTCGATCTCGGTGAAATTCAGTTTGCATACTGCACGGAGTTTTTCATCATTCACTTAAAGCAGATGACCACCCTTGCCGACATCGACAGACTCAAGGAAAGGTTGATGACCCTGGGCGACTCGGTTATCTGCATAGGCGACCTGGAGCTCGTAAAGGTTCACGTGCACACCAACACGCCCGGCATCGCCCTGTCGTATGCGCTGGAGTTGGGCGAGCTCGACAGAATAAAGATAGAGAATATGCTTGAGGAGAACCGCGAGCTCAAGGCAAAGCTTGAAGCCGAGAAGAAGGAGATGGGCATGCTCGCCATCTGCGCGGGCGAAGGCCTTGCCGAAATCTTCAAGGATCTGACGGTGGACAGGGTAATTGAGGGCGGCCAGACGATGAACCCCTCGGCTTCGGACATCGCAGACGCCGTTCAGAAGATAAACGCCTCCAACGTGTTCGTCTTCCCCAACAATTCAAATATAATTCTGGCGGCAGAGCAGGCCAAGGGGCTTGTTACAAACCGCACCATACACGTCATTCCCACCAAGAGCGTTCCCCAGGGCTTTGCGGCTGCACTCGCCTTCAATCCCGACGTCAGCGTGGAGGAGAATAAAATCAGCATGATTCACGCCATCGACGGCGTGGCTTCGGGCCAGGTGACATACGCATCGCGCAACACCACAATGAACGGCTTCAAGCTCAAGGAGGGCGACATCATCGGCCTCGACTCCAAGAAGATTCTCGCCAAGGGCGACGACGTGAGCGAGACGACCCTCCAGCTCATCAAAAAGATGAAGCGCGACGAACACGAGATGATAACGCTGTACTACGGCGAAGGCGTAACCGAGGAGGAGTGCGAAGCTCTTGCCGCTAATGTTTCGGAGGCCTTCCCTGACTGTGACGTCGATTATCATTACGGCGGCCAGCCCGTATACTACTATATGGTATCATTAGAGTAAGCAACACTCGACTGCGCCGTACAGGATAAGGTATGGGAGGCCTACGGACTGTGGCCGCAGGAGTTAGCCTACGGCGGCCAGCCCGTGTATTATTATATGGTATCGCTTGAATAAAATTCAAGCGATACATGAATTGCACCTTAAGGTGCATGAATTCTCGCGGACAGCAGTCCGCTCCATGAATTGCAAAAAACTTGCGTTTTTGCATGAATTGACGCTGTTGCGTCATTGAGGTGAAAAAAATATTATTTATAAAAAGGCGGGCACAGCTCGCCTTTTTGTGGTATAATGTAGAAAACAAGTTTGTTATGGATAAGATGTACAATAAAAGCCTAAAGGCAAATGCCGCAAATCTGCGCAAAAATATGACGGAAGAGGAGCGCAAACTGTGGTACGATTTTCTCAGGGGATTTTCGGTAAGGTTTTATCGTCAAAAAATAATAGGCAGATATATAGTGGATTTTTATTGTGCAAAAGCAAAATTGGTCATAGAGCTCGACGGTTCCCAACATTATACACGAGAGGGGGAGGAGAGCGATGAGATTCGGACGAGATATCTCAAGGCTTACGGCATTAAAATTTTAAGATTCAGCAATCTTGATATATCAACAAATTTCAAGGGGGTCTGTCAGACTATCTTTTCGGCCGTTGAAGGGTGCATTAATAGCGACTGAATTCAATCCCCCCTCGGTTTGCCTGCGGCAAACCGTCCCCCCCCTTTATCCAAAGGGGGGCAAAGGGTCGGATTTGTCCTCCCTTAGATATGGTTTCCGCCAATTCTCGTCCCCCCCTTGGATAAGGATGCTCCACCCACCTTGTCCCCCCTTGGATAAGGGGGGAATATAAGGGGGAATCGATATAATTACCCGAGCATACCCGCAGAGGGCGACATTAAAACTTAAAGATATTATGGATTTAAAAAAGCTAAAGTACGTCTCCGAGAAGAGGGAGAAGGACTTCAACAAACTCAATATCTTTTCGCAGGAGGATTTAGTCCGCCACTTCCCGCGCGACTACCTCGACCTCACCCGCACGGACACGATAGCCTCGGCCTATCACAACGACGTCATCTTAACGCTGTGCGAGGTGCTCAACGTCGAGTTCAACCGCTATTCCAAGCGTCCCTACGTAAAGGCGCTCTGCCGCCAGGGCGACTACATCTTCCAGGCCATCTGGTTCAACCAGCCCTATGTCGCCTCCAAGCTCGACTGCGGCGAGTATCTCTTCTACGGCCGCGTGCAGAACAGGTACGGCCTGGGCGCTTCCATGGTCAACCCCACCTTCGAGCGCGCGGACAACAACCTCAAACTCAAGGGCTATGTGCCCGTCTATCCGCTGGCCGGTTCGCTCACCCAGGGCGCCGTGCGCATGGCCGTAAAGCAGTCCCTCGCCAACGTAAAGATAGTCAGCGCAATCCCGCCCGCACTGCAAAAAAAGTATGACCTTCTGGATTTAAAGTCGGCCTATGCCAGCGTGCATATGCCCGTAAATGCCGAGGGCGCCCGCCTGGCCGCCGAGCGCGTGGCGGTGGAGGAGTACTTCCTTTTAATTTCGGCCTTCAAAATAATCAAAGGAGACGGCGAAATCGCCCGCCTCAACGCCTATTCCGCCACGGCGGAGGACGTAAAAAACTTTTCTTCGCGCTTTCCCTTCGAGTTCACACAGGGGCAGAAGGACGCGGTCAACGCCATATATGCCGACCTCAAATCGCCAAAGGTCATGAACAGGCTCATTCAGGGCGACGTCGGCAGCGGCAAGACGGCCGTTGCGCTCGCCGCCATATATATGGCCCTCAAATCGGGACATCAGGCGGCCATGCTTGCCCCCACCGAGGTGCTTGCGGGGCAGAACGCCGCGCTCATACAAAGGTATCTTCCCGAATACAATATAGCCTTCCTTTCGGGCTCTACGCCCGCCGCCGAAAAGCGCGCCATAAAGAAGGGGCTGAAGGACGGCACGATAAACGCCGTGTGCGGCACCCACGCCATAATTCAGTCGGACGTGGAGTTTGCCGACCTCACTTTAGTCGTCTGCGACGAACAGCACCGCTTCGGCGTGGGGCAGAGGGCGGCGCTCACTGGCAAGGGCGGCGCGGTGGATACCTTGGTCATGTCCGCAACGCCCATTCCCCGAACCTTGACGCTCATATTCTACGGCGATCTCGACGTCACCACAATCAAGGATAAACCGCGCTCGCGCCGGGAAATTTCCACATCAATCATTCCCGAACGCAGGTACGGTGATATGCTCGCCTATATCTCGTCCGAGGTAAAGAAGGGCGCGCAGGCCTACTTCGTCTGTCCCAAAATCGAGGGCGACGACGAGGGTACTGTCATGTCCGTTACCGAGCTGTATGACGAGCTCACCCAAAAGATGCCCGGCGTGCGCCTGGGGCTCATGCACGGCAAACTTAAGGATAAACAGAAAAACGAGGTCATGACCGCCTTCCGTAACGGCGAGTATGACGTGCTTGTCTCCACAACCGTAATAGAGGTGGGCGTCGACGTGCCCAACGCCACCATAATGGTCATCTGCAATGCCGAGCGCTTCGGCCTCTCCCAGCTCCACCAGCTGCGCGGCCGCGTGGGCAGGGGGGATAAAAAGAGCTACTGCTTCCTGCTGATGGGCAACGACACAGAAGTGGCGCGCCAGCGCCTGTCCGTGCTCAAGTACAATTCGGACGGCTTCGCAATAGCCGAAAGCGACCTGCAGATGCGCGGCGGCGGCGACTTTATGGGCACCCGCCAGAGCGGCCGCGTAATGGGCGATTTAAAGAACCTGCGCTTCCCCGTCTCGGCCATATTCACGGCCAAGGCCATCTCCGACGAGGCATTTTCGGGCTCCTTCGATACGGCGCCCTTAAGGGAGGCGGCAATGAACAAATACAATAAATTAAAGGATGTAATTTTAAACTGATGGATATCAAACTTCCCGTCGTCTACGTCGTGGGCGACAGCACTGTCAGCACTTTTTCGGACGACTATTATCTCCCCCGCTGTGGCTACGGCGCACAGCTGTCGCGCTATCTGAGGGAGGGGGTCAAGGTGGTAAACCTCGCCCTGTCGGGGCGCAGTTCCAAGAGCTTTCTTGCCGAGGACAACTACAGCATACTCAGGCAGAATTTAGCTTCGGGCGACTTTCTCGTCATAGGCTTCGGCCACAACGACGAAAAGCGCGAGGACGAGCGCTACACCAACCCCAACCTGCCCTATACCGAGGAGGATACGTCGCGCGGGCTGTCCTTTAAATACAACCTGTACAAAAATTACATATGCCTCGCGCGCGACCGCGGCGCCACGCCCATACTCTGCACGCCCATCGTGCGCCTGTCGGAGGAGGATGACTATTCGGGCGTCTGCGGTCACATAACCCAGACTGTCGGCGGGTACGAGGGCGGCGACTATCCCGCCGCCATACGCAAGCTGGGAAAGGACGTCGGCGTCACCGTCGTCGACCTCACTGCATCGTCAATGGCGCGCTATCTGCGGCTGGGTCATCAAAAGGCGGCGCTCTTCCACGGCTGGGCGGGTACCTCTAACGGCGTTCCCGCGGGGCTGGACGGCACCCACCTCAACGCATACGGCGCGGCATATACGGCATACGAATGGGCCGTAGCCCTGTCGCTTTCGGACAATCCATTAAAGAATTATCTGCTGCCCGACCTTCTTCCGCCCGAAGAGGGAGAGCTAAAGGCGGCGGTCAATCCCGACTACAGGGAGCCGCAGTATGCCCCGTTCAACGCAGATATGGCCCAAAAACTGCACTTTAAACTGCCCACGCCCTGGTATGCAACCGTTATGGGCGATTTCGGCGGCGGCGAGCACATAAAGGAATTTGTCGTCGGGGGCGACGGCTCAAGCTTTACCGTCGGCAATGCCAGCGTCGTGCCGCGCGGCAAGATAAGCGCCAGGACGGACGGCTTTGCGGCGGCATTCATAGTCATTCCCTCAAACCAAAATTTCACGGCCTCGGCCGGGTGCGAAGTGCTCTCCGTCGGCGATGACGCCGACGGTCAGACGGCCTTCGGAATGATGCTTCGCGACGACATATATGCCGACCAATTTGTCCCCGCGCTCAACTCCAACTACATAGCGGCGGGCATTGCCGGCGGCAACGGCATAGCCTTCCGCAAGGGCGGCAAGCTCACCAAAGGCCCCGAAGGCCGCTCCATAGCCGCGGGGCAACGCTTCAAACTTTCCATAGAGCGCGTCAATCAGCAACTGCGCGCAAAGGTTGACGGCCTTTCAAAGGTGTGGTACGACTTCGACCTCGCCGCCGTCGACGGGGCAAACGACTATCTGTGTCTCTTCGCCTGCCGGCACGTTACAGTGCGCTTCACCGATGTAAAAGTAACCTTCACGGGCATATCCTCCCGCGCATGATTTGTGAAAATTGCCCTTTTGGCCGTGCTTTTGGCGGCGTTAAGGCTGTATTTTTTAAAAATTTGCGTTCATTTTGTTGACAATTTTATACAGCTTTGTTAAAATAGCTTTTGCTGTTAATGTTTAGTATGGGTCGCTATGCTGAACGGACGGCAAAAGTTATTTTTTTAAGCCTCTTCGATTTGCATTTAAGGGTATGCAGGTCTTAGATATATTCCACAGGTGGTTTGGAAATATGCATCGCGCGATACGGCGTCGGGCTTACGTTTTACCTCGGTCACATACGTCATTGTATGCTCCAGTCGGTAAATACGCGCCCTCCTTGTCTGGCGCGCGCCTATTCCCAAACAATGTATGACGCAAAGTCATAGATTACCGAGTAAAACAAGGAGGAAACAAAATGCCCACAATAAATCAGCTTATAAAGCATGGCAGAGAAAAGCAGGTCTACAAGAGCAAGTCGCCCATTCTGGACAACTGCCCTCAGAAGCGCGGCGTATGCATTTCGGTTACAACCACAACGCCCAAAAAGCCCAACTCGGCCATCCGTAAGATTGCAAGGGTTCGCCTTACGAACAAGCAGGAAGGTACCGTTTACATTCCCGGCGAAGGTCACAACCTTCAGGAACACTCTTCCGTGCTCATCCGCGGCGGCCGTGTAAGGGATCTCCCCGGCGTTCGTTACCACATCATCCGTGGCGCTCTCGACACCGCAGGCGTTTCCAAGAGAAGGCGCAGCCGTTCTCTCTACGGCGCAAAGCGTCCTAAGAATTAATTTTCGTCCATAAGCTTTGCTTCTGAACAAAAATTTCCATCGACCGAACTCGAACTATTATATACCATATATAATAAATAGCACACAAAGTCGCAGGCATCGCCTGTCAAGACATTTTCGAGAAACAATTTTTTCTATTCTTGTTGGGAATATATCTACCCTTTAACCGACAAAGAATAGGCAGTATTCGCGGTCAACCCGCGGAGAAGATTTGCTACCAAAATAAATTTTGGCAAAAGTTTATTAAATAATTTACGGCGCAAGCGAAACCGCGCTTTCGCGCAGCGCAACCCAATTTGTCGATACCTCGACCTCGGCGGTGTGATTTGCCGCGACTATATGACTGAGGGCGACAATAGAGGTCGCGGCAAGAGAGGCTGGCCTCTCAAAGTCGCAGAAAGTCGCAGGCGTCGCCAGCCAAGACTTTTGCGAGAAAATCGTTTTGGCAAGCAATAGCTTATTTAAGGTTAAAACCCTTAAACACAAATTTTTAAAAGGAGGAATTCATCATGCCCAGAAGAGGAAGCGTTCCCAAGAGGGACGTATTACCCGATCCCGTGTACAATTCCAAGGTTGTAACCAAGCTCATCAACCAGATTATGTACGACGGCAAAAGAGGTACCGCACAGGCAATCGTTTACGATGCCTTCAAAATAGCAAGCGAAAAGCTGGGACAAGATCCCATGGACATCTTCAATCAGGCTATGAACAACATCATGCCCGTATTGGAGGTCAAAGCGAGGAGAGTAGGCGGCGCAAACTATCAGGTGCCCATCGAAATCAGGCCCGAAAGGCGCCAGACCCTCGCAATCCGCTGGCTGGTAAACAATACCCGCAAGCGTTCCGAAAGAGAAATGTGCAACAAGCTCGCCGCAGAGCTTATGGACGCTTACAACAACACCGGCGGTTCTGTAAAGAAGAAGGAAGATACGCACAGAATGGCAGAGGCCAACAAGGCTTTCGCGCATTTCAGATTCTGATCGGAGTGTGAACTATGGCAAGAGAATACGATTTAGCCCATACAAGAAATATCGGCATCATGGCTCACATCGACGCCGGCAAGACTACCACAACCGAGCGTATCCTTTACTACACCGGCATCAATCACAAGATCGGTGAAACGCACGAAGGCACTGCCACGATGGACTGGATGGTTCAGGAACAGGAGAGAGGTATAACCATCACCTCCGCCGCAACTACCTGCCATTGGACAAGGACGGGCAAGACCAAGGCCGACGAATGCAGGATCAACATCATCGACACTCCGGGCCACGTAGACTTCACCGTAGAAGTTGAGCGTTCGCTCCGCGTACTCGACGGCGCGGTCGCAACATTCTGTGCAAAGGGCGGCGTTGAACCCCAGTCTGAAACCGTATGGCGCCAGGCTGATAAGTATAAGGTTCCCCGCATCGCTTACGTCAATAAAATGGACATCAACGGCGCCAACTTCGAGCGCGCCGTAAAGATGATGAAGGAGAGGCTCAACGCCAATCCCGTTCCCATCGAACTCCCCATCGGCAAGGAAGATACCTTCAGGGGTATAGTAGACCTCATCGAGATGAATGCCGAAATCTACGATTCAGACGACGGCAAGCAGTACCACAAGGCTGAAATTCCCGCAGATATGCAGGAGGCGGCAGAAGCCGGCCACATGGCTGTAATGGAGGCCGCTGCCGAAGGCGATGACGAACTTATGGAAAAGTTCCTCGAAACTATGGAACTTACGCCCGACGAAATCCGCAAGGGTCTTAGAAAGGCAACCATAGCCATGAAGTGCACGCCCGTTCTCTGCGGCTCGTCCTACAAGAACAAGGGCGTTCAGATGCTTCTCGACGCCGTAGTTGACTTCCTTCCCTCGCCCGTCGACATCGACCACGTAAAGGGCGTCAATCCCGATACAGGCGAAGAGGAAGAGAGAAAGACTTCGGACGACGAACCTTTCTCCGGCCTCGCATTCAAAATCGCAACCGACCCATTCGTCGGCCGTCTCGCTTATTTCAGAGCGTACTCCGGCGTGCTTGAGTCGGGTTCCTATGTATATAACTCCACCAAGGGCAAGCGCGAGCGCGTCGGCCGTCTCGTTCAGATGCATGCAAACACCCGCAAGGAGATTGCAAAAATCTATTCGGGCGACATCTGCGCAATCGTCGGCTTAAAGGACACTACCACCGGCGATACGCTGTGCGATGAAAACCATCCCATCGTCCTTGAGCAGATGACCTTCTCCGACCCCGTCATTCAGCTCTCCATCGAGCCCAAGACCAAGGCCGGTCAGGAGAAGATGACAATGGCGCTCATCAAGCTTGCAGAGGAAGACCCCACTTTCAAGACCTACACCGATCAGGAGACGGGTCAGACCATAATCGCGGGCATGGGCGAACTTCACCTCGATATCATCGTCGACAGACTTCTGCGCGAATTCAAGGTCGAAGCCAACGTCGGCGCTCCCCAGGTTGCCTACCGCGAGACCATCCGTCAGGCCTGCGACGCCGAAGGACTGTACAAGAGGCAGTCCGGCGGTAAGGGCCAGTACGGTCACTGCAAAATCCACCTCATTCCCGGCGAACCCGGTTCGGGCTACGTGTTCGAAGACCTCACCGTCGGCGGTTCCATTCCCAAGGAATATATCCCCGCTATCGACAAAGGTATTCAGGGCGCGGCCAAGAACGGCTACCTTGCAGGCTACGAAGTCGTTGACTTCAAGGTACAGGTTTACGACGGCTCCTTCCACGAGGTCGACTCCTCCGAAATGGCCTTCCAGATCGCAGGCTCAATGGCCTTCAAGGACGGCATGGCAAAGGCCAAGCCCGTACTTTTGGAGCCCATAATGAAGGTTGAAGTCATCACTCCCGACGACTATTTCGGCGACATCATGGGCAATGTCACTTCCCGCCGCGGCACTATCGTCTCCACTGACGACAGAGCAGGCGCCAAGGTAGTCGACGCCGAAGTGCCCCTGTCCGAGATGTTCGGTTATGCAACCGACCTTCGTTCGCGCACCCAGGGCCGCGGTCAGTTCACCATGCAGTTCGACCACTATGCCGAAGTTCCCAAGTCTGTAGCTGAAAAAGTTATAGGTGAAAGGGCAAAGAAGAACAACTAAGTTCCTCTTTGCACTAAGGCGCAGTGGGTTCGGCGCGAGCCAAGCGGCGAGTCGCCGTCCACTTATATTGTTCCCAAGTCTGTAGCTGAAAAGGTAATCGGCGAAAGGGCAAAGAAGAACAACTAAGTTAAATAATAATAAACAGGCGGGCAACCGCCCGCCGCATAAATAAACAGCTGTCCGCAAGATGAGTTTGGATTTATCATTAATAACTCGATTGCGGAGCGCGGCAGCGGCGACCCGCCGCATAAATTTTTATAAAAAATACTGAAAATTAATTGTGTTTTTTATAAACTTAAGATATAATGTTTATACGCGCAAAAGGCGAAAGTTCAGCAGCATTACGATAATGATAGATAGCTGCGACGCCGAAAGGCGTAAGTTATCATTTTATAAAAAAATTTTTATAGGAGAAACTAAAAATGGCAAAGGCTAAGTATGACAACAGCAAACCCCACGTTAACATTGGCACCATCGGCCACG
>DVNU01000057.1 GCA_018714165.1 Candidatus Coproplasma excrementipullorum
ACCTTTAAGCCACGAGGAGTAGCCGTCGCCCGCATCGACGTTGACGTTGAACACATAGCCGTAAATTGCTCCCTCTTCGGGCGTTTCAGGCTCTTCGGCATACTCGAAAGTCATGTATGCCTTGCCCACGCCAACCCAGAAGGTTTCAACACCCGTCTGGTAGATAGTGCCCTCCTGCGCTTCGGGCGCATCGGGCGCACATGCCGCAATTCCTGCCGCCGAGCAGGCAACGCAAATAGTTGCAAGGCCTGCCACAAGTAGTTTTCTTTTCATCATTATCCTCCGTGATTTTATTTTTTGAATTGAAATATCAACCTGTTTTTAAACAATAAATGTATATTCTCCCGCTCCGACTGTATGGGTTTGACCATCGGGGAGCACAATTTCAGCCGTGCAGTTTGAGGGAATAGTTACGACATATGTGCAGCCCTTTTCCGTCTTTTGCCAGCCGCATGAAACGGTGCCGTACACGCTGTTATAGCTTGCCCTTGCGTAAGACAAGTTGCCGCCGGGCTTGGGCGAGATGACGAAATTGTTTTCGCCCGCGATATTTATGCCACACATTCTCCTCATCAGCCATTCGCACACCGCGCCCTTTGAATAATGGTTGAGCGAGGCCAGCCCCTTCGCCTTTACGGTATTGCCTTCCCACGCCTCCCATATTGTTGTTGCCCCGTTTTTGGGCATAGCCAGCCAGCCGGGAAGCTCCTCGTTCTCCAAAAGGCGGTAGGCATATTCCACGTTTATATCGGCAAGCACGTCCAGAATGAGGGGGGTAGACAAAAAGCCCGTGCCCAGCCGCCAGCCGTAATTTTCCATAGCCTTTATCAGCCGCTTTTTGGCAAATTCTTCCTGCTCCTGCGTCAATAGCCCCATATAAAGCGGGCGGACGAGCTTTGCCTGACGGTCGGTATCGAGGGTAAATTTTTCCTTTGTTACAAGTTCCCGATAGGCACGCCTTGCGCCCTCGCTGTATTCCTTTATGCGTGCAAGCCGCTTGTCGGGCTTTTTGCCGAGTATTTCTGCAACTTCAAGCACGCGCTTTAAGGTAAAGTAAGTATAGGCGGTCGATTCTTCGGGATGGGGAGCGGCGAAGTCGTACCATTTGAATGCACACACATCTTCAGGTTCCGCCCACTCGCCATACGACTGTCCGCAGTTTACGGCATACTTTCTGTTTTTGCGGGAAAGGTGCATAGGCTTTGCATAGGGCCCGCCCCACTTACCCGCACGGCCTATCATAAAGTCTGCATATTTGAGCATTCCCGCGTAATTTTCTTCAAGTATGCGCTTGTCGCCGTACACTCTGTAAAAATAGAGCGGAATATACACGCCCGCACAGGCCCAACCCACGGAGCCGTTCATAACCCACATAAACCAGTCCTCGTTGGCAAACGGCGCGATCTGAGGGAGCCTACCGCTCTTCCACTGACGGTCGAATATATCGCGCACATGCTTGCGCGCAAACGCCGCATAATCGACCATATATGCCGCCGTATTGAAGAAAATTTCGCTGTCGCCCGTCCAACCCATACGCTCGCGAGTGGGACAGTCCGACGGTAAATCGGTGGAATTGCTCTTGAGCGACCATAAGGTATTGTGGTAAAGCTGATTGATGAGCGGATGCGAGCATTCAAACGAAGAAGTTTCTTCAAATGCGCTGTAAACGGCGACCGCCTCAAAATCCTCCTTTTTAAACGGCACAGCCGTCTCCACAAGCGCATACTGAAAACCGCCGTAGAAAAATTTCGGCGTATATTCGTTGAGACCCTCCTTGCAGATATAGGTAAACTCCTGCAGGGGCGTACACTTGCCCTTGTGAACGCACTGAATGTTTTTAAGCGTAAGTTCCCCGTCGGAGCCGAGCATTTCGCCGAGCACGATGTGAACTTTATCGGCCTTGTGCGCGTTGAGCCTGAAGGATATATAGCCCGAAAGATTTTGAGGGAACTTCAGCACCTTTTTACCCGTCGGCGTGGTGATACATTCAACGGGCGCGAAGCGCTCGCGCTCCTTCACCTGCACGTTGTTTGATGCAGTGAGATTAGCCGTAAAAGATACAACTTTCGCCCTGCCGCTATATGAGGGAGCTTTATTCGCGTTTACGCGCTCACCGTCCTTCAAATCGGCAAATTCTATTGCCCCGTCATTGCTCCACGCCCAGCTTTCGTCCGTACATATGCGCGAAATACTGCCGTCGGAAGCGTAAATTTCAAGCTGTGCGAAAAGTTTCGTCTGCTTGCCGTATGTATTCCTTCTGCCCTTCGCCCCGTTGGAACCGCGGTACCAGCCGTCGGCAAGTTCTACCGTCAGCTCGTTGTCCCCGCCCTGCAAAAGTCCGGTCACGTCGTAGGTCTGATACTGTATGCGCTTGCGGTAGTCTGTCGAGCCGGGCGCAAAGATAAATTCCCCCACCCGCCTGCCGTTTATTTTTGCCTCGTACAGTCCGCAGGCGGTTATGTACAGCCGCGCCTTTGCAAAATTTTTGGCATTGAACGACTTTTTGAAGCAGTCGACAGGGTAGCGCTGTTTTTTGTTTACCTTATAATCTCCGCTTATCCACTTTGCCTGCCAGTCGGCAGCATTTAAAAGCCCGTATTCAAATGTTGCGGAGGCGCTCTCCCCCTCCTCGTCGTTCTCGTCCCAGAGGGTTATTTTCCACTCGACTTTCTGCCTCGATTTAGGCGGCAGGGGATATTCTGCGCGCATTGATGAAGATTGCACCTTTCCGCTGTCCCACACCGTTTGCCCATCACATATGGCGAGGATACGGTATGCCGTCTGCCTCTTTCCTCCCTCGCAGTTCCACATCAGGCGGGGATTTTTAATGTCGATACCAATGGGATTTGTTAAATATTCAGTCCTTAAATTTATAGCTTTCATCTGTTCCCCTCTGTGAATTTATACAAATACTCCTCCATCTTCGGCGTCCACCATTCAAGGTAGCCCGCCTTTGTGGGGTGTATGTCGTCCGCCATATACAGCGAACGCTGCTCGTCCGAAATGTCGTTGAACGCCTCGTCTGTGTACAGGTCGATAACACCTATACCGTACTTTTGCCCTATCTCTTTAAGCGCCTCCACCATTGCGGCGTAAGGTTCGCTTTGATAATATGAGTTGGTGTAGAACACCACGGGACACTTCCACGTTTGGGTTACATATGTGATTATGTACTCTATGGCGCCGCTCACCGTGTGCGTGTCGAACTCCGTCGTGCCGTCCGCAGAAACTTCGCCGAGAGCTTTATTCTGCGTGGCGTCGTTGGTGGAGAGCTGGCAGACGAACATATCGAAATGCGCGTCCTTATCCAGCGATTGCAGGCGGGATATATACGAATTAATGCCCTCATCGACGAGCGTAGTGCCGCTGACCGCCTCCTTTACATACGTCGTATTGTTGCGCTTGGCAATATATTCGACAAACGAGGTCTGCAAGGAACTTGCGCCGTAAGTCACCGACGAGCCGAGATAGCATATATTCATGCCTTCGAGCGGGCTGTTTTCAAGCTCCTCCACGTTTTCAACGTTGTATTGTTCGGCATTGCCCGCAAGATTTTTAAACCTTAAATTTGCCATACCTGAAAAAGGCCCCCAAGTCCACAGATAGCCGCATATCATCAGCCATACTACTATAAATACCGCAAGCCCCGCGCATACGCAGGATATGATAATTGCAATTTTCTTTTTCGATTTTACCTTGCTCATCTGCGAAGCTCCTCTAACCCGTACTCCTCTATCAGATTTTCAATTGCGGGTGCTATATAGTTGTTACACCACAAAAGCTGCCCGTCGTGATTGAGGTGTACGCCGTCGTCGATGAACAGCTCCTCGGTATAATTTTCGCCGTCGAAGGTCATCTCTTCGGCATTGACAAAGGTCATATAGTCGTACTTTGCGCACAGCGCTTCAAGGGCGTCGTTTATGCTCTGCGTGAGCGCTGTATATTGACTTCTGCCGGGCAGGAGCAGACCGCCCATCACCACAAACTTTGCCTCGGGCAGGCGCTCGTGGAAAGTTGTGAACATATACTCCTTGTATTCCATACATGCCGCCACTTTGTCCTCGTCGGTTCCGGAGAGCGACACATAGTCATTTGAGCCTGTCTGGAAGAACACGACAGCGGGGGCATACGGATAGAGAAGAGTTTCGGCGCGTTCTACAAGGTCTTTATCTGTACTTCCGCCGAAGCCGTGGTTCTGCACTTTATATTCCGAAAGGTCGTTTTCCATCTCAGTCCAAAGGCGGAAGTTTGAAGCGCCGTAGAACACTATTTCGCCCTGCCTCTCCTCCGCGTCATATTTTTCAACTATTGCGCGTTCCTGACTGTCAAACTGCAGGTAGGTAAACGGGCCCCAGCCGACATACAATCCCGTAAATATCAAGCCGAGCAAAATTATCAGCGCCAGCCCTACACACACAGAGGAGATTATTATGGCTGTCTTTTTTCTTTTGCTCATCTTATTTTGCCTCGTATTCGGCGAGCACCTTTTGCATTTTTTCGAAGTAAACTTCGCCCTCGGCCTTTTCCTTTTGCCACTTCTCTTCGTCGCGGCGGGCTTTTTCTGCAAGACGGGCTTTGTGCTTGGCACGCTGTTCTTCCGTCATCTTGGCAAGTTTTTCGGCCTTTTTGTCGGCGGCAATCTTTGCCTTCTCCTCTGCCTTGATTGCGGCGAGCCGCTCTTTTTCCGCCTGTTTTTCTTCCTTTACGCGCACGGCCTCAATGTGCTTTTCAAGCTCCGTATTATAGTCCAGCCCCATCTTTTCGCACCGCTCTTTGAGTTCCTTGCGGTAGATTTCCTCCGCCTCGATATCCATTTGCTTCTGCTCCTCTGCGGCGCGGACTTCAGGTTCTACCCACACTTCGCCATTTGCCTCGCACTCCGCCTTTTGGCGTTCGCGGATAATGCGCTGTTTTTTACCGACAGTCTTTTCGACCGTTACGGGAATAAGCATGAGCGCATAAACAAGACCGGCGATTGCTTCAAGTCCTACAAAGAAGAGAATGAAAGCGGTATTCACTGACGACGACTGATTGACCGCGATAGTATACACGCCGTCGGCGGCAGGTTTTAAGAGCGAGGGGTCTATCTGCAATGTGTAGCCGAGAGCGGCAATCTGCTGTAAAACAGCCTCTAACGTTTCGGCAGTCGCCGTGAACGGGGCGACGTCGCCGACATAGCTATACCGTCGCAACGGAACCCATTCTTCCATTCTAGATTATCGAGCGCATCGGCAAACAGCGCCATAAACACATATGCGCAGGGCAGTCCACCGATATTCTTTATAAACTGTCCGACTAGCACTATGTATAAATTTGTGGGCGCTATCCAACAAATTGCGCTGCCGAGGGCATACAGAACAAAGCCTGCAACCGTTATATTCTTTTTGCCGAACTTTTTGGCAAGCGGCCAAACGGCGAAGATGCCTATACCCATGGGTATGCCGCCGAGGACGGAGACGAGAGTCTGAGTAATGCCGTCCGAATAAGTGCCCAAAACGTAGTTGCAGTAATAGGGAAGCGCCACGTTTTTGAGCTGCGAAGTGAGCGTATAAAAGAGGAAATAGCCTAAAAGCAACAGCATATATTTATCGGTAAATATAGCTTTAAGCTGGAGCGTGAAAGGTATCTTCTTCTCAGCCTGCCCGTTCGATTCTGCCGTTACGCGCTCCTTGGTAAAGTAGTATTCCACAAGCACGAGGGGGAGCGATATGCAGGAGAGAATTGACATGCAGATTATCCACATCGTCTTGCTGGTGCCGAGCGAGGGAATTATTGCCATGGGGAAAATGAGGGCGACGACTATGCCGCTCATCATAATAGTTGAAATATTATTAAATACCGCCAGCACGCCGCGCTGGGATGTATTGCGCGTAGAAAGCGGCACCATGAGATTGTGGCTCATGTTGTATATGGTGTAGGCTATCGAATAGTAGAGGTTATACGAGAGCATTACCCATATAATCTGAAGCGTCTGGTTGCCGCCGGGGACAATAAACAGCAGCACGCCCGTTACGGCTACGAGCGGAGCAGATAAAAGCAGCCACGGCCTTGCCTTGCCCTGTTTTGTGCGCGTGCGGTCTATCACCACGCCCATTATTACGTTGGTTATGGCGTCAATAATTTTTGAGATTATCGGGAATATTACAAGAAACATTCCGCCCCAGACGGTGCCGAGCCCTAAAACGTCGGTATAGTACACGTTGAGATATGTAGCCATAACGGCGTTGAATAAGAGCGCGCCGCACGGGCCGAGCAAATAGCCCAGCCACTTTTCCTTACCCGTCACGTTCTGCGACTTTACTTTGCTGTTAAAAATTCTTGCATCAAGCATTTTCCCCGCTGTTGCCATTTAGTTTTTCTCCTTTGGAAGTTTTGGTACTTTTATTTTAGTGCAGAAGCACTTAATTCCCTTTATGATGTGTCCGTTTGCGAACTCCGCAAACCCCTGCGCGAAGTTGTAGGGCATTGACTTACCCGCCGACATAGACATGGTGATAAGCGAGTTGCTCTCCAGAATTCTCTTCATAAAGAGTGCGCCCTTTACCTTGTTGTCGCGCTCCGCGCCCTCGGGCATTTTTAGCGCCGATTTCATCTGCCTGTTGGCAACTCCTAAAACGGCGCCGAAAAGTATTCTGCCCATAAACGACTGCTGCAAATCTGTAAATCTGCTTTCAAGCGTTACGGGTTTTCTTGGCGGAAGGTCGGGAATTTTAACTCCGCTCATATCCTCAAACAGGTTATCGGTAATTTTTTCAAGGTGCGCGCCGCCGTATACCGCCATTACCTCTGCGCCGTAAACCCCCTCCGCGCTCTCCCGTTCAACCGCGATATCTGCGGCATATATGGGGGTGAATGAGTCCTTGCAGAACTCTATTGTATACTTGCCGCCCTCTATCTGCCAACTATTTTTCTTTATATTAAAGAAAGCAAATTCGGAAACGGAAATTTCAAGGCTGACATTTGCACTTTCGCCCGCCTTCAAGTAAACCTTTTTAAAGGCTTTTAGCTCGCGTTTGGGCCTGAATATGGCAGAACTATTGAGGCCCGCATATACCTGCACGACCTCCGCGCCGTCATATTTTCCTGCATTTTTTAAAGTACACTCGGCAATGATTTTATCGCCATTGAGCACCGCATTAAAATCGGAATATTCAAACTGCGTGTAAGAAAGTCCGAAGCCAAACGGATAGCGAACAGCCTTATTTGCCGTGGCGTAGTAGCGGTAGCCGACGAAAACGCTCTCCTTATAAATTTCGTTTATGCCCTTGCCGAAGTCTTTGCCGAACAGCACATCTTCGTATCTTATCGGCCACGTTTCGGCGAGCCTTCCCGAGGGGTTTGCCTTCCCGAATAAGAGGTTTGCGCACGCCCTGCCTCCGCTCTGCCCGGGCAGATACATATTGAGTATCGCGCCCACATTATCGGCAAAGGGCAGTTCTACGGGCGAGCCGCCGAAAAGGACGACTATTACCTCTTTTCCCGCAGTCGTCATTGCATTTATCAGGTCGAGCTGGTTTTGCGGCAAGCGCATATTCTCTCTGTCGCACCCCTCGCTCTCCACATAGTCCGTCAGCCCCGCAAACACAAGCACCTTTTTAAAGGGCTTTGCAAGCGCCAATGCTTCATCTATAAATTTTTGCTCTGTAGCCGTCTTATTTTCGGCATACCCGCGGGCGAATTTATATTTTACGCCCATACCGTCGAACGCCTTTTTTGGCGTTGTGAGCTTTGCGGGGTTTATCATAGAGCTGCCCGCGCCCTGATAACGCATCCTTTCGAACAAATCGCCGCAGACGAACAGCTCCTCACCCTCGTTTAAAGGGAGCGCGCCGTCGTTCTTCAAGAGCACGGCGCAGTCCTCGGCGATTTCGCAGGCGAGCTTATCGTTCTCCTCAAAGTCGCTGTCATCATCGAACGGCTTGGCATACTTATCAACTAAATTCAGCACATTTTCTACGGCTTTGTCCAGATCTTCCATAGAAAGTGTGCCGTCTTTTATGCCGTCCAATATCCACTTGCGGCAGATATTTGTGTCGCCAGGCATCTCCAGATCGAGCCCCGCCTGCAAACTCTTAACCCTGTCGTGCATGGCGCCCCAGTCGGTCATAACCAGGCCGTCATAGCCCCATTCCTCTCTCAAAACATCGGTCAGAAGCCACTTATTGTGCGCGCAATACTCACCGTTTATCATATTGTAGGCGCACATCAGCGTTGCGGGGTTACTTTCCTTTACAATGCGCTCAAATACCTTTAAATAAATTTCGCGGATAGAGCGCATATCGGCAATGCTGTCGCCCATAAAACGATAATTTTCACTGTTATTTAACGCGAAGTGTTTGACGGATACTCCCACGCCCTCGCTCTGTATGCCATTCACCTCGGCTGCGGCGAGTTTGCCCGCAAGGTAGGGGTCTTCCGAAAAATATTCGAAGTTGCGCCCCGCCAAGGGATTGCGTTTTATGTTGGTACTCGGTCCAAGGACGACATGAACGCCGTATTTGTGGCACTCCTTTGCCATGGCCCGCCCCATTTTATGCAGATTTTCTTCGTTCCATCCCGAGGCGGTGCAGGCCGCCGTAGGGAAGGCGGTTGCGGGATAGCTGCCCGTAACGCCGTTATCGCCCTTTTCGCCCTGAACACGCAGTCCGTGGGGGCCGTCAGACATTCGAAGGGTGGGAATGCCCAGCCGCGGCACGGGGTTTGTGTACATGAAGTCGGTGCCCGAAACAAGCGCCGCCTTCTCTTCAACCGTCAGCTTTTTAATTGTTCCTTGAATATCCATTGTACCAAACCTACTTTTTCTGTTATTACAAAACAATTATATCATTTTAATTTTTTAATTGCTTTACATATCTGTATCGATGTGCTAAAATCTGTATCAAAATAGATATGCGGCGGCGCAAAGTAATTTGTGCCGCCGCACATAAGAGAACAAATGGCTATGAAAAACTTTGATTTTAAATACATCTGCACATCGATAGGCAACCTTGCGGGAATGCCGATACGACTTTACAGGAACGGCAAGCAGATATTCTATTATTCTGTTATAAAGCTGCCAAAAGACCCGCTCAACGCATACACAGACGACGTACTTAAAATTGACGCGCGCGTGAGCTACTATGTTACCAACCACTTCAACTACTACGGAATAGTAAATGCGGGAGCACACAAAATTGTAATAGGCCCCACGAGACAGACAGAAAATTCCGAACAGGAACTTAAAGAACTCGCCTTCCGTGCAGGCGTAGAACCGAACGACACCGAAATGTTCGTGGCGGCGATGAAAATGATAATCCGCATGCCGCTTGAAAGCATTATGCAGATGATGTGCATGATTAATTATATTTTAAACGGCGAAAAGACCAATCTTGAAGATATAATTTTATATGAGCCCGACGACGCTAAATTTAAAGAACTGATAGCAAACGAACAGAGCGCCGCAACGCCGAAATTCACAGAAGATAATGAAAACGTGCATAATACCCTTGAACTTGAAAATACGATAATGTCGTTCGTATCGCAGGGGCAAACCGAGAAATTCAAGGAGTGGGTTAAAGACATAATGCCTACGGTAAACGGCGGCAAACTTGCGCGCGAACAACTGCGGCACCTTAAAAACACCATGATAGTTACCGCCACCCTTGCCGCACGTGCGGCGATACGCGGAGGAATGGATACGGACGACGCACTCACTTTGAGCGATGAGTACATTCAGAAATGTGAACTCATGGTCGACCCGATGATGATAACAAACATGCAATACCGCATGATTGCCGGCTATTGCGAGCGGGTTGAAAAGATACGGCAGGGCAGCAATCCTTCAAAACTCGTCATTGCCGTGACGAACTACGTTCAGCACCACCTTTCGGAGCCGATTACCACCGAACAGATTGCCGAACACCTTTTTATGGGCAGGACAAGGCTTTCGGCAAACTTTAAGTCGGAATCTGGCATGGCGCTCTCCGAATTTATTCAGCGGCAGAAGCTGGACGAGGGCAAGCGCCTTTTGCGCTTTACCGATAAATCTGCCGCGGCGATAGCGGCATACCTCGGCTACAGCTCTTCTGCGCACTTCACCACGGTATTTAAAAAATACTTCGGCTGCACGCCCACCGAATACCGCGAAAAGCTTAGTTGAGTGTTTAATAATAAAAACAGTGCGGCCGGACACGACCGCACTGAAATCCGGATAATCAAATATTCACTTTGTACCATATAACCTGTCGCCCGCATCGCCAAGGCCCGGAAGAATGTAGCCGTGTTCGTTGAGCCCCCTGTCAAGCGTGGAGACATAGACGGGAACATCGGGATGAGCTTCCGCCACAGCCTTTATACCTTCGGGCGCTGCGATAACAGACATAAGTTTGATTTTTTTGCAACCTCTCTTTTTGAGTGCATTGAGAGCATCGCAGGCTGAACCTCCGGTTGCCAGCATGGGGTCTATGAGAAAAACCATCTTGTTCTCTATCCCTTCGGGCAGTTTGCAGTAATATTCATGAGGCTCAAGCGTCTCCTCATCGCGATACATACCTATGTGACCGACTTTAGCCGTAGGAAAAACTTTATGTACCCCGTTTACCATACCTAAACCGGCACGAAGTATGGGAACGATGGCAATGCTGTCTTCAGCTATCCTGTACTGAGTTGTTACCTCGAGCGGAGTTTCAACCTCTACGGGCACAAGCTCCACGTCCCTCATGCTTTCGTACGTCATTATTGTAGTTATTTCCTCAATAAGTTCGCGAAATTCTTTCATGCCGGTATTTTTATCGCGCAATATGGATATCTTGTGTTTGATAAGCGGATGATCGAAAATAAATACGTTTTTATACTGTTTCATTTCTGCTCTCCTCTGTATGATCATTTACCGTGACTGAAGTTTCCGAGTGAATCACATCCACTACGGCATCGTCGCCCTTCGCAACCTTCTCTTCCTCAGCGTCATTGCCGCCCTTATTTTTGCCGCGCATATTTACCAGAACATTTGCAAGAATCCCGAGTATGAGCGCGCATGCAATGGCCGTTACCGTGACTTTACCAAACTGGAGAGCCATTCCGCCCACACCCGTTATAAGAATTATGGAAACAACAAACAAATTCTTGTTTTCGTTAAGATCGACCTGCTGTATCATTTTAAGTCCCGATACTGCAATGAAGCCGTAGAGAGCTATGCAGACACCGCCCATTACGCAGTCGGGAATTGTTGCAAGGAATGTAACGAAAGGCGCTATAAACGATGCAGCCACGGCAAAAATAGCAGTCATAAAAATTGTTATTACAGAAGCATTGCCTGAAATTGCCACGCAGCCCACCGACTCGCCATACGTTGTGTTGGGGCAACCGCCGAACAGCGCGCCCACCATTGAACCGACTCCGTCACCGAGAAGAGTTCTCGAAAGGCCCGGATCCTTTAAAAGATCTGTTTCTATAATCGAAGATATATTCTTATGGTCGGCAAGGTGTTCCGCAAATACTACGAACGCAACGGGAATATAAGCTACCGCCACCGTACCTATGTATGCACCCATATCTGCCGCAGAATAGTCGATATCAAAAAGCTTTAAAAATGTAAACTCGGGATACCACTCCATCTGAGCAAACTTTGCAAAGTCTATTATCCTCAGCGCCTCGGCACCCTCTATATAGCTGAATCCGGTGAATATCGCGGCAACTACATATCCGGTAAGTATTCCTATGATGAACGGGATCATCTTTAACAGTTTTTTGCCGTAAATAGAGCAAATAATAGTCACAGCAAGAGTGATGAGTCCGCAGATAAGACAGATTATACCGTGCAGATCCATAAGATAGGCGCCCGTTCCGGAATCAAGGACATTGCCTGCCACATTACCGACAGCATTTCCGGCAAGCGACAGTCCTATAAGGGCGACCGTAGGCCCTATGACTACAGCCGGCATTACTTTATCTATCCAGTTTACGCCGACGAACTTAATTATTACTGCAATGATCACATAGACAAGCCCTGCAAATAATGCGCCGATTATAAGGCCGAAATAACCGAGATATGATACCGACGCAGCACCCGCAAACGCCGCAGACATTGAGCCTATGAATGCAAACGAACTGCCGAGAAACACGGGGCTTTTGAATTTAGTGAACAGCAGATACACGATAGTACCCACACCCGCCCCGAAAAGCGCCGCAGAGATAGACATGCCGTTGCCTATTATCATGGGTACAGCTATTGTTGCCGCCAGTATAGCAAGGAGCTGCTGCAAAGCAAACAGAATAAGCTGGCCGGCTTTAGGCCTGTCTTTCACGCCGTAAATCAACTTCATCGTAAAATTTCCTCTCTTTTGTATTTTTTGACGGATCGCCCCATCAATTTTGCTGATCGAGCAAATACACCTAGATAACTATATCACATAGTTTGAAATGTTGCAACAGAACCGCGTAAATTTAGCGAAATAAATTTATGTTATCCTTAACGGAACTATTTCCCATAATACACGCGCCCTGTGGCGCCCGTTGCTCCGGTAACACCCGTTGCACCTGTGGCACCGGTTGCGCCCGTGCTTCCCGTAGGCCCGGTGATGCCTGTAAGGGTATAAACGGTGCGGGTTATTACGGTCTGACAGCAGTCATTACAGCCGCAACCGCCGAAGCCGAAGTTACCAAAGCCGCCGCAACCGTTACAGTTGAAGAATGGTAAGAACAATTTGTTTATCATGTGTTGATTTTTTCCCCGTTTGTTGAGAGATGTGATAATTTGCCGTGCGGACAGTGCCGCGTCCCGCCGACTGCGGGAAAGAGGCAAATATCATTATCATTGTATGAAAGAACCCCTGCCGCGCGTGACAACACGCGCGGCAGGGGTTCTAAAACCCTTTATCTACCCGCTTTTCGCAAAAAGTTTAATTTCCATTTTTTAGCAGCTGGAAAAGATATTGCTTGTTGTGAATATAAGAAGCGTCATCGGGCTTGATAGCTCCGGCGCGTTCGTTCCAGCCGTAGGCCGCGGCGTAATCGCCGCGCTTGTCGCAAACGACGGCCAGGCCGATATATGGAATGAATGCAGAATAATCTCCGTCAACAAATCCCCCCTCCTCCACGCGTTCGGGCGCGTCGAGGGCGCGCCTATACCAGTATTCGGCGCAGTCGAGGCGGCCGTCGTCGAGAAATTCGGAGGCGAGAATACAGCAGTCCTGAGCACGTGGCGCAAGATATAAAAACGCGCGGGTGAGCGAGGCACGCGCCCTGTTGTTTTCGCCCGTGCGCTTGTAGCAGAAATACAGCGTGCGGCAGGCTTCAGCCTTATTCACAACCCAGCCGCCGCCACGTAAAAATTCCTCAAGGACTGCCGCGGCCTGGCGGTACATTGAGTTATAAAAAAGCTCCCTGCCATAGTAGAATTTTTGGCGTTCGTCGAGGGATATGCCGCGGGCAATTTGCCTTTGGTAGATTATGAGATTGCGAAGAGAATCGCCGCTCTTCTCCTTTTTATGCACGATTTTTGCATCCGAATATACAACCTTGCCGCGCGGAGAAATGACCTCGTGCACGGCGCCCTGCCAGACGAAATTCATCGAACGCCTTAAGATGCGCTCGCGACAATAACACAGGTTGCCGCTGACGTATCTAAGCATGGCCACATCGAAGCCGCCGCCCTCTACAAGGGCGCGTATGAGGCAGGCATCGCTCTCCTCCACCATGTCGTCAGCGTCCAGCCACATAATATAATCGGATGAAGCGAGAGAAAAAGAGTAATTTCTGGCGGCTGAGAAGTCGTCGCACCACTCAAAATCGTAAACCCTGGCACCCAGGCGCGAGGCTATATCCTTGCTGTCGTCCGCAGAACCCGTATCGACGACGATGATCTCGTCGGCAAAGCGCGCGGCGCATGCAAGACAGCGCGAAAGAACAGCGGACTCATCTTTGACAATCATACATAGTGAAAGGGTCATAATTACATTGTATGAAGAGCGGGCGCCGCGCGACACGCGGCGCCCGCTCTTTTCTTCCAAAATACTTTGACCAAAGATATGCGGAATGATACACTTAACACTGTAGCAAAAAACTGCTTATAAAAAATTTCAAGCAGTATCAGACAATATTATTGAAACATAAGCAGGCACCAAACCACTGCCCCCCTTATTCCAATGCGTGAAAAATGTGCTTTAATTAACACATTTAAATAAAGTTTTTTATTTTACACAAAATTGAACAATACACCACGCCAATCTGTGATATATAGATCAATCTTATTTTATAAAAGCAAGGAATTTCTTATTTTAAAGGTATTTGCGCCTCAGCGTTGATGCTTAAGGGCGCGAAGTCGCCCGAAAGGTACTTGTTCAATCCCTCGGCGGCTATCATTGCGGCGTTGTCGGTGCAGTATTTTACCTGCGGCAGAACGAGTTTTAAACCCGCCCTCTTGCACTCGGCTGAAAGGTGCTCCCTCAAATACCTGTTGGCAATCACTCCGCCGCCCGCCGTTACCGTATCCACGCCCAATTGCAAGGCAAATTTTACGACATTTTCCACCAGCGGATCGACTGCGGCCTTCTGAAAGGACGCAGCGACATCTGCGACATTGACAACCTGCCCCTTCTGCGAGGCGTTGTGGCAGTAGTTGATAACGGCTGTCTTTAAGCCGCTGTAAGAAAAGGCAGGCGACGCGCTGTGCTTTACGAGCGCCGACGGGAAGGCTATATCCGTTCTGCCGCCCTCGGCCGCGCGCTGAATGTTGGGGCCTCCGGGATAGGGGAGTCCCAAGACGCGGGCGCACTTATCGAAAGCCTCGCCCGCGGCATCATCCAGCGTTTTTGCAAGCACATCAAAGTGCGTGTAGTTTGTGGTGTGCAGAATGGCCGTATGTCCGCCGCTTGCAAGAAGGGTGACAAATGGCGGCTTTAAGTCAATATCGTCCAGATAGGCCGCCGCAAGATGACCGCGGATGTGGTTTACGGCAATGAGCGGTACATTGAGGGAATACGCCAGCCCCTTGGCAAAGGACAGCCCGACGAGGAGCGCGCCCAACAGCCCCGCACCGTATGTAACGGCGACGGCATCGATATCGTTAACCATAACACCCGCCTCCGATAGGGCGCGTTCGACGACTTCGTCGACGGCCTCAGTGTGCGCACGCGAGGCGATCTCCGGCACGACGCCGCCGTACTTGGCCTGTTCTGCCGCGGACGAGATTATGCAGTTTGAAAGAAGCATGCGGCCTTTGATTATGGCGCAGGCAGTCTCGTCGCAACTGCTCTCAAGTCCCAGAATAACGGGCTCGGATTTGAGTTTGTAGTGTGATAAATCGTACATAAAGATAAATTAATGCCGCGGCGGACTGCGCCGCCGCGGCTAAGCTTTGCTTAATATCGCCGCTACCGTGCCCACACTTGTGCGTCATGATTATATTTGTACGTAAGCGCATCACGTTTACGACACAAGCCAAGCAGCGCCTTCACGCTTTTTTAAATAAACATCGCAAGGCGAATTCATTTCGCCGCCAGCGGACACAATTTGTCGCGTTAGCGAGCTCACCTGAGGTGAAGGCGCACAATTATATAATTGAGAGCCCTGAAGATTGTGCGCCGAGGAGCGGAGCTCCTCAAACTAACGGCAAGTCGCAGGCTTCGCCAGCCAAGACTTGCGTTAATTATTTTTATACCGGATCATCAAACCCTTCGGAATTACCTTCGAAATCTTCGAAGCCGCTGGGTTCCTGAAGGTATTCGGGAGTATACTGTTCCTCCTCGTCCCCGCCGACGGGAACGGAATTGACAACGTTTACGGGAGATTTTACGCGGATGACCCTGCGCGTTTCGGGCACTTTGCGAAGAAGATCTTTGAGCGCTGAAAGCACGCCCGAACAATAGCTGAGCACGGGCTCGACATCCTTTAAGGCATAGAGGCCGAGCATAAGCATTGCGTTGGCCGTGTAAACCACACGGTTCAACAGAACAACGGCTTTATTTACCGCGTCGAGCTTTGCACGCCTTTCGGCGAGCATTGAAACGCTTGCAAGGTACGAGCCCGCTTCGAGCCCGCTTGAGAGAAGTTTTTCCCTCAATTCCTTGCCCTCGCGCACAAATGTCTGGCTGTTGTACAGCACGACAAGCTTTTTGACGAGCTCCTCGCCCGCTTCCGACAATTTAACGGGCGCATAACCCGCTTTTGTTTGCTTATTCGACATAATATTTTCTCTCCTTCCGCCTTTAAAGCGGCCTGCAACTATAAAAAATTATGTTAAGCCGCGCGCCGTGCGCGGCGCAAATTGCTCTTTAAACCGTCTTTTTGAGATAGTCTATTATAAAGCCCTGAATATCGCCGTCCATCACGGCCTGGATATTGGTGTTTTCATACCCCGTGCGGTGATCCTTGACCAGGGTGTAAGGGCAGAACACATATGAGCGTATCTGACTGCCCCACTCTATCTTTTTGATTTCACCCTTGAGCTCGGCATCGGCCGCCTCGCGCTCGGCTATCTGGCGCTCCAGGAGCTTTGCGCGCAGATACTGGAAGGCCATCTCCTTATTCTGCAGCTGGCTCCTCTCGTTCTGGCAGGTGACGACAATGCCCGTGGGGAAGTGCGTTATTCGTATGGCCGTTTCAGTCTTGTTTACCTTCTGGCCGCCAGCGCCCGACGAGCGGTAGACGTCTATACGGATATCCTCGTCGCGGATGACGACTTCGCCCTCGTCGTCGACTTCGGGCATTACCTCCAGAGAGGCAAAGGACGTGTGGCGGCGCTTGTTGGAATCAAAGGGGGAGATGCGGACCAAGCGGTGCACGCCCTTTTCAGCCTTTAAAAAGCCGTAGGCATTTTCGCCCTCGACCTTGAAGGAGACAGACTTTATGCCCGCCTCGTCGCCGTTTTCGCAGTCTAGCTCGGTCACCTTAAAGCCCTGTTTTTCGCAGTAGCGGCAGTACATTCTGTACAGCATCTGCGTCCAGTCGCACGCCTCGGTGCCGCCCGCGCCCGCATGCAGGTTTAAGATGGCGTTATTTGCGTCATACTTGCCCTTCAACAGTGCGCGGATGCGCATATTTTCGATGTCATCCTCGGCCGTCTTTATCATCTCCTCAAGTTCGGGGATGAGACTTTCGTCATCCGCCTCCTCGATGAGGTCGATAAAGGCCTTGGCCTCCTCTATGGCGTTTTCGCCCTTGTTGTAGGCGTTGATTTTGCCCTCGATGGAAGATATTTCACGGCCGATCTTTTTGGACTTTTCAAGGTCGCTCCACACTTCGGGCTTTTCCTGCTCGGCCTTGAGCTCTTCGAGCTTGCCGCCGAGGTTGTCTATGTCGAGGGCATATTTGGCCTCTGCAAGCGTATCCTGCAGGGACTTTAGCCTCAGTCTGTAATCGTCTGCTTTAAACATTACTTTGAATCCTTTTTGGGCCTGTGTATGCGCACGCTTTCGGGCACGAAGTTGCCGTTGGCGTCCCTGGGCGGCAGGGGAATTGCCCCTGCACTATTGCCCTGCGAAGGCACATTCTGTACACCCTGTGCGGGCGTATTCTGCGCAGGCTGTCCGCCGTTTTGAACAGTCGCCTGGCCGTTCTGTGCGGGGCGGGTCACCTGCGAGGGACGGACGGGGCCGCGCATAGGCTGGGAGCGCTGTGGCTGGGCGGGAACGCGCACGATTTTGCCCTTTAAAAGGCGGGAGATGGTTATGGTCTGGATGCGGTCTATCATCTCCTCGAACATTTCGTGGCCCTCCTGCTTGTAGGCAATTACGGGATCCTGCTGGGCGTAGCCGCGCAGGCCTATGCCCTTGCGGAGCTGATCCATAGCGTCGATATGGTCTATCCAGTTTCTGTCCACCGCGCGCAGAAGTTCGTTGCGCTCTACCTGGTGGTAATCGACCTGGCCGTGCGTCTCGCGGGAGATATTTTCAATCTTTTGTTCGTAAGCTTTGGTTACTTCCTTGGAAATCTTTTCTATTGCGTACTCGTAGTCCCACTTTTCAAGCATTTCTCGGGTGATTTCAAACTCGCACTCGTCGGGGTAGACCTTCTGCTTCAGGGCGGCGTTCAATTGCTCCTCGTCCCACTGTTCGGGCATGGCGTCGGTATTTACCGTTTCGCGCACGATCTTTGCCACATAGTCGGGGATGTACTTTAACATCTGGTCGTGCACGTCGCCGCCGCGGAGGACGTTAAGGCGCTCAGAATAGATGAGCTTACGCTGTTCGTTCATAACTTCGTCGTACTGAAGCGTGTGCTTGCGGGCGCCGAAGTTGCGGCCCTCTATGGCCATCTGCGCGTTCTCGATAGAGCGCGAGAGCATCTTTGACTGAAGGCACTCGTCGTCGTCCATGAGCGTGGAGTATATGGCCTTTAATTTTTCGCCGCCGAAGCGCTTGGCGAGGTCATCCTCAAGCGAGATGAAGAATACCGAAGCGCCGGGGTCGCCCTGACGGCCCGCACGGCCGCGGAGCTGGTTGTCTATGCGGCGCGATTCGTGGCGCTCGGTGCCGATTATGCACAGGCCGCCCGCCGCAATGACCTTTTCCTTTTCGGCGTCCGTTTCAGCCTTGTACATATCGTAGAGGTCGGCATATCTCTTTCTTGCGACCTGCTCTTCCTCGGTGAAGGGCCTGTCGGCATAGGAGATGGCCACCTCTATCATATCGTGGTCGTAGCCCTCCTCCCTCATGCGCTTTTTTGCAAGATATTCGGGGTTGCCGCCGAGCAGAATGTCGGTGCCGCGGCCGGCCATGTTGGTGGCTATGGTGACGGCGCCGAAGCGGCCCGCCTGCGCGACGATTTCAGCCTCGCGGGCGTGGTTTTTGGCGTTGAGTATGTTGTGCTTTATGCCGTTGCGGCGAAGCAGACGGGAGATCTCCTCCGATTTGTCTACCGTTACGGTACCGATGAGTATGGGCTGGCCGTTGGCATGGCGTTCGATGACCTCCTGCACGATGGCCTTCTTTTTGCTCTCTACGGTAGAGAATATCTTATCGGGATAATCGGCGCGCAGCACCGGCCTGTTGGTGGGGATGCACACGACGTCGAGCGAGTAGATGGTTCTGAACTCCGCCTCCTCGGTCTTGGCCGTGCCCGTCATGCCCGAAAGTTTGTTGTACAGCCTGAAGTAGTTCTGGAAGGTGACGGTTGCGTGGGTCTTGTTCTCCTCGCGCACCTTTACGTGTTCCTTGGCCTCTATGGCCTGGTGAAGGCCGTCCGAATAGCGCCTGCCGACCATAAGACGGCCCGTGAATTCGTCGACAATCATAATTTCGCCGTCGTCGGTGACGATGTAGTTTTCGTCGCGCATAAACAGCTCGTGCGCCTTAAGGGCCTGCTGGATATGGTGGTTGAGATCGGCGTTTTCGATGTCGCCGAGGTTCTTGATTCCGAAGAACTTTTCGGCCTTTTCGGCGCCCTTTTCGGTGATGGTGACCGACTTGTCCTTGCGGTCTATGATATAGTCCCAGCTCTCCATATCCTTGAGTATGGCGGCGAGCTGGTCGTTGACCTTGCGCTCCTCTTCGGTGAGTTCCTGGCCCTTCTTTTTGCGAACGGGAACACGCATCTCCGCCGCCTTTTTATCATCGTCGAAGCCGCCGTGAAGCGAGCGGACAAACCTGTCCACATCGACGTACAGCTGGGAGCTTTCGCCGCCCTTGCCCGAAATGATGAGGGGGGTGCGCGCTTCGTCTATAAGAATGGAGTCGATTTCGTCGATTATGCAATAGTTGAGCTCGCGCTGAACCATTGCGGGAATAGAAGTTTTTAAGTTGTCGCGCAGATAGTCGAAGCCAAGTTCGTTGTTGGTGGCATAGATAATGTCGCACTGATAGGCTTCCTTTTTGGCCTTGTCGTCCATGCCGGGCACGATTACGCCGACGGTGAGGCCCATAAACTTGTGCACTTTGCCCATCCACTCAGCGTCGCGCCTGGCGAGGTAATCGTTTACGGTGACGATGTGCACGCCCTTGCCCGTCAGGGCGTTGAGGTATGCCGGCAGTGTGGAGACGAGCGTTTTGCCTTCGCCCGTCTTCATCTCGGCAATGCGGCCCTGGTGCAGGCATATGCCGCCGATTATCTGAACGTGGAAGTGCTTCATCTTGAGTACGCGCCAACTTGCCTCGCGGAGGGCGGCGAAGGCGTCGTTTAAAATGTCGTCGAGCGTTTCGCCCTTGGCAAGGCGGTCCTTGAATATGGCCGTCTGGCCCTTCAGCTCCTCGTCGCTCATGGCGGCATACTTGGGTTCGAGCGCCTCTATAGCCGCGGCCTGCTTATCAAGTTTTCTTATAGCCCTGCGGCTGTCAGCATTTGCGATGTACTTAAAAAGTCCCATTATTCCTGTTTACTACTCCCTATTTATGCGGTCAAAAATTTTTAAGCGCAAAGCGCACAATAATACTATTTTAATCCGTATATTATTGTACTATATTTTGCCGCCGTTGTAAACGCGTTTATTTATATTTTTTGGAAAAAAAGCAAAAAATTTGGTCCGACGCACGCGCGGGGCCAAATTTTGATGAGTTTTTAAATTTAAGTCGGCTCAATCAGTCGGCGTCGATATCCGTGAAGGTAAATTTGTCGACGTCAAACAGGCCGGTATCGAGCAGTTTTACGTGAGGGATGACGGCGAGGGACAAGAATGCCAGCGTCATAAACGCGGCAAGCTTTTTGTTGACGCCCATAGAATAGGCGCGCTCGTACAGGGCAGAACTTTCGGCAATGAGCTCGTCCGCGCTGCGCGAGGACATGAGACCGCCTATATCGAGGGAGAGCGAGTACACCTTGCCCGTGGCGCTTTCGGCAATCACCATTCCGCCGCCGATTTCCTTGAGCTTGTTTGCGGCGGCCGCCATCGAGGCGTTGTCGTCGCCTAAAAGAATTATGTTGTGCGAGTCGTGCGCGATAGTTATGCCAAGCGCGCCTCCCCTGAAGCCGTAGCCCTTTAAAAGCCCTTTGCCTATGTTGCCCGTGTAGTTGTGCCGCTCGACGACGGCGAGTTTTAAGATGTCGTTTTCGCATACGACGTCGCCGTTTTTACTGCGCACGGGCAGCACCTCGCAACCCGTGAGTATAGTGCCGTAATTGAGGGTCATAACCCTGGCCTTGTCGCCCTTGAGCTTCAATACAAAATCTTCGGGCTTGAGGGGATTTACGTGCACGGTATTCAGGACGGCGGCGGGCAGGTAGCGCTTTGAGGTATCGAACAGCGGCTTGCCGCCCTCGGCGACGAGGACGCCGTCCTTGAACACGTAGCGGGCGTTGAAGTCCTTTAAGTTGTCGACGACGACAAGGTCGGCAAAGTAAAAGGGAGCTATTGCGCCCCGCCATTTGAGATTATAGCACTGCGCCGCGTTGCGTGTGGCTATGGTCACCGCCCAGACAGGGTTTAGCCCTGCCTCCACAACGGTGCGGAGGGCGTCGTCTATGTGGCCCTTATTCTTTAAGTCGGCGGCGTGGCGGTCGTCGGTGCACATTATAAAGCGGCTCATATTGCCCGCATTTACCGCCGCACAGTTTTTGGCGATGTCGTGAATGGACGAACTGTGGCGGAGCTGAACGTACACGCCGCGGTCGGCCTTTTGCGCCATCTCTTCGGGGGAGTCGCACTCGTGGTCGGTGACTATGCCGCCGCACAGATATGCGTTGAGGCTGTCGCCCAGAACGCAGGGCGCGTGACCGTCGATAATCTTGCCCGCATTGTGCGCCGCCTCCAGCTTTCTTACGACGTCCCCGTCGGCGCCGATGACGCCTGGGAAGTTCATAAATTCGCCCAGTCCGAACACTTCGTTGCTGCATATGTTGGCCTCAATGTCCTTACCGGAGAGTATTGCGCCGCTGTGCTCGAACGGCGTTGCGGGCACGCACGAGGGGAGCTGGATATGCACGTCGAGGGGTACGGACTGCGAAGCCTTATAGATGTACTCCACCCCCGCCATTCCGCAGACATTGGTTATCTCGTGCGGGTCGGCGATTATAGCCGTTGTGCCGCGGGGGACGACGAGCGAGGCGAACTCTTCGGGCGAGAGCATAGAACTTTCGATGTGCACGTGACTGTCGATATAGCCGGGCAGAACGTACAGGCCCTTTACGTCATACTCCTTTGCGCCCTCGTAGTTGCCGATGCCGACTATGCGGTCGGCGGTTATTGCAATGTCGCCCTCCTCGATCTTGCCCGTGAGGGTGTTTACGAAGGTTGCGTTCTTTAAGACGATGTCGGCCCTGACTCTCTTTGCGGCCGCGTTGATGTATTTTTCGAGCATTGAAAGCCTCCTGTAGGTGAAATGCAAGCTTTACTTGCGTGAAATGGCACCACGGTGCCGTGAAATGCGCCATCTTTACGGTTTCGCCATCCCACATTTCCAATGGCGCGTGAAATGCAACCTTGCGGTTGCGTTGAGGTTGACGATTATTTATTTTAAATTTTGCCATAACGCGCACGCGGCGCGCGTGCGTATTTCACGAATGCCGCAGGCATTCATTTCACACGCAGTATTTCACGCGCATACGCAGTGTGTGCATTTCACGCTTTAACAGGCATATATATGCCTGTTAAAGTTTCATCTGCACGTTTCCGTCCGGGAATTCGGACTTGTATTTGAGGGATACCACGCTCTTTACCGTAGTTATGCCCGCCTTCTTTAAGGGCTTGCCCCTGGAGGGCCTGGGCTCTATGGGCAGCTCCTCTGTCTCAACCTCGGTGACGGTACCCTCGTCCGATATGACCGCCAGGGTGTAAGGCACGGTTACATAGTCGGCAAACAGAACGTTTGACTTGGAGTCGGTTATCATAACGCCCTTGCGCCCGCGGGAAAGCGGATCTATGAGCGAGGATATTACGCGCTTGAACAGCCCCTTGTCGGTGACGATGATAATTTCGCCCTCGCCGTTTATCTGCGTGGCGAAGATTACGCTGTCCTGCGCGTCGACGAGCATACCCTTTACGCCCGTGGCTATGCGGCCCTGGCAGGGAATGTCGTCGGTGACGGCGTTGAGGCATATGCCGCCCTTAGTGACTAGGCACATTGTGGTGTATTCGTCGCCGACGAAGGTTTCAACGTTGACAATCTCATCGCCCGTTTTGAGCTTGATTGCGGGATATACGGCCTTCAACAGCCCGTATTCGGCCCACTCGCTGCGCTTGGCCATGCCCTGTTTTGTGAAGAACAGAACGTCGCCTTCGGGCAGGCCGTCGGAGATATCGAAGAGCTTTACCACCCTTTCGCCGTTGAGGGCGGCGTCGTAGAAGGATTTGAGCTTTATGCCGGAGGCTCGGAATTCGACGTCGTCGAACTGCTCAAGCTCCAGCTTTATGGCGTTGCCGTAGTTGGTAAAAGCCAGAAGCACGCCGTCCGAGCGGCAGTTTAAGGTCTGTTTGAACAGCACGTCGGCCTTGGTTGAGGGCGCGAGCGGTTTTTTATACTTGGAGTCGAAGTCGACCTTCTGCATAAACTTTATGTTGTCGTTTGCAGTTATGGCGGCTATCCACTCGGTCTGGGCGCGCTTTACGTCCTGCCTGTAGACGTTTATTGCCTCTACAGAGGGCACTATGACCGACTTGCGGGGGCAGGGGTACTTGTTCTTTATTTCGCGCAGTTCGCGCTTTACAATGCCCATCTGCCTGTCGCGAGAGGCGAGAATGGCCTTGTACTCCTCTATCTTCTTTTTGAGCTCCTTGAGCTCCTCTTCGAGTTTGTAAACTTCGAGCTTGGTGAGGCGGGCAAGGCGCAGATCGAGTATGGCCTGGGCCTGGCGCTCGGTGAGGGCAAAGCGCTCCATCAACTTTTTGCGCGCGTCGGGCGTAGATTCCGCCTTTTTGATTATCTCCACCACCTCGTCGATGTTGCGCACGCCGATAATGAGGCCTTCCAAAATGTGACAGCGGGCCTCGGCCTGCTTTAAATCGTACTTGGTGCGGCGGACGATTATCGTGCGCTGGTAGTCGATATAGTACTTCAATATCTCTGCCAGGCCGAGCTGTTGGGGCTTGCCGCCCGCAATTGCAACCATGTTTATGCCGAAGGTACACTCAAGGTCGGTATACTTTAAAAGATACGCGAGGATTGCGTCGACATCGGCCGTCTTTTTGCAGGAGATGACGGCGCGCATACCCGATCTGTCGGACTCGTCGACGATGTCGGCAATGCCCGAAAGCAGTTCCTTTTTGTCCTCGCGAAGGAGCATTATTTTGCGCATAAGCTCGGCCTTGTTGGTCTGGTAGGGCAGTTCAGTTATGACAATGTTCTTCTTGCCGCCCTCGCCGTTTTCCACCGAATACTTGGCGCGCAGCGTTATCTTGCCCTTGCCCGTCTTATAGGCCTGCTTGAGCTCGTTTTCAATTATATACCCGCCCGTGGGAAAGTCGGGGCCGGGGATGATTTTCATAAGTTCGTCGAGGGATATGCGGGGGTGATCGATCATCGCACACACGCCGTCTATGACCTCGCCGAGGTTGTGAGTGGGTATGTTTGTGGCCAGACCGACGGCTATGCCGTTGGCACCGTTGACAAGTAAATTGGGATATCTGCCCGGCAGAATGTCGGGTTCCAGCAAGCTGTCGTCAAAGTTGAAGGAAAAGGGAACGGTCTCCTTGTCGATGTCGCGGAGAAGCTCTAAGGCGAGCGGTTCAAGCCTCGCTTCGGTGTACCTCATTGCGGCGGCGGGGTCGCCGTCGACAGAGCCGAAGTTGCCGTGGCCGTTGACGAGCGTCATGCGCATATTGAAGTCCTGCGCCATTCTGACCATTGCATCGTACACCGAGCTGTCGCCGTGGGGGTGGTACTTGCCCATGCAGTCGCCGACGATGCGCGCCGACTTTTTATGCGGCTTGTCGGGCGTCAGTCCCATCTCCATCATGGTGTAGAGTATGCGTCGCTGAACGGGCTTTAAGCCGTCCTCAACGCGGGGAAGGGCCCTGTCGAGTATTACAAACTCGGCATAGGGCAGCATGGCCTGGGGCATTACCTCCTCAAGGGGGGTTACAAACACGTTGCCCTGGGGGATTGAGGTCTGGAAATTGTCGTTATTCTTCTTAGCCATCAGTCAGCCGCCTCCCCTTCTTCGCGTTTGAAGTTGACCTTTTCGATAAAGCCGTCCACCTTGTTGAAGTTGGCGTTTTCGGCCAGGAACTGCTTGCGCCCCTCAACCTTGTCGCCCATGAGCATTTCAATCATATCCTTGGCGGCCGAGGCGTCCTCGACAGTCACCTGAATGAGGTTGCGCGTGGCGGGGTTCATAGTCGTATCCCACAGCTGTTCGGCGGACATCTCGCCCAGGCCCTTGTAGCGCTGAATCTGGTAGCCCTTGCCCACCTTCTTTATCGCCTCGTCGAGCTCTTTGTCGTCGTAGGCGTAAATTTCCGTATCCTTTTTGTAGACCTTATACAGCGGCGGCATACCGATGTACACACAGCCCGCCTTTACCAGATCGCGCATATACTTGAAGAAGAAGGTCAGAAGAATACAGCGTATGTGCAGGCCGTCCTGGTCGGCATCGGAGAGGATTATTACCTTTTTATACCTCGTCTTTTCGACGTCGAAGGAGTTGTTGAATCCCGCGCCTATGGCCGAGACGAGCGTCTTTAACTCCTCGTTCTGGAGCGCCTGCAGGGCGCTCTTCTTCTGCACGTTCAAAGGCTTGCCGCGCAGGGGCAGAATGGACTGGTACTGCCTTACCCTGGCCTGCTTGGCCGTGCCGCCAGCCGAGTCGCCCTCGACTATGAACAGCTCGTTGAGGTCGGGATTCTTGCCCGAACAGGCCGCAAGCTTGCCTATAAGATTGAGCTGGTCGTTATCCGACGCGGCCTTGGCCACCTCGCGCTCGGCGCGGTGCTTTATTCTGTCGTCGGCGGCGAATTTAGCCTTTTTGGCTATCTCGTCGAACACGACTTTGTTGCCGCGCGCGGACATGAGCGAGGTGAGCCCCTCAACCACGGCCGCCTCTACGGGGGCCTTGGCTTCGGGATTGCCCAGCTTGGTCTTGGTCTGACCCTCGAACTCGACGTTATTCATCTTGACGGTGAGAACGGCCGTAAGTCCCTCCTTTATGTCGTCGGCGATGAACAGGGGATCCTTGGCCTTTAAAATGCCGTTTGCCTTGGCGTAGTCGTTAACCACCTTCAAAAGGCCGTTGCGGAAGCCCGTCTCGTGGTAGCCACCCTCAATTGTCGAGATATTGTTGACGAAGGAATATAAGCTCTCCTCGTCGTCCTTGGTGTGGCAGACGGCGAACTCAATCTTGATCTTGCCCGCGTCCGCGCCCTTAATCTTTATGTCCTTTACGGTCGAATAGTACAGCGGCGTTGAATACAGCGGAGTCTTGCCCTCGTTGAGATAGTTTACAAAATCGACCAGTCCGCCGTCGTACTTGAAGCTTAATGGTTCCTTTTTGGGCAGGGCTATCTTTTTTACCGTCGTCTCGCCGTCGTCGGAGGTGACCTCCTCCTCGCGGTAGTGGGTGCGGTTATCTATTAAATTAATCTTTACGCCCTTGTTTAAAAAGGCCAGCTCCTTGAGGCGTTTGGATATGGTTTCGTAGTTCCACTCCACCGTTTCGAACACGCGCTTGTCGGGCATAAACTGGACATATGTGCCGCGCTTTGACGTCTTTTCGCCCGTGTCGGTTAAGGGACTGTCGGGTATGCCGCACAGCCACTTTTTGCGGGCGGAGTCGTAGGCGCTCTTGAATGACATCTTAAAGACTGTCTTGCGGTAGACTTCTACCCTCAGCCAGGAGGACAGGGCGTTTGTGACCGACGCGCCCACGCCGTGCAGACCGCCGGAGAAGGCGTAGTTGTTGCTGTCGAACTTGCCACCCGCGTGGAGCTTGGTAAAAATGAGCTCTACGCCGCTCATATGGGCCTTGGTGTTCATGTCCGTGGGCATGCCGCGGCCGTTGTCCTCTACCGAGGCGGAGCCGTCGGAGTGGAGCGTTACGGTTATCTCGTCAGCATAGCCGTTGGCAGCTTCGTCTATGGCGTTATCTACAATTTCCCACAGAATGTGGTGAAGTCCCTTTACGCCCGTGGAGCCGATGTACATGCCGGGGCGGACGCGCACCGCCTCCAGCCCTTCAAGAATTTTTAAATCGTTTGCGTTGTAACTTTTTTCTGCCATGTTCTTCCGCCGTTCTTTTGTGCAATTTTGCACCCATTGTACATTATTTTTTCTATTATACCAGATATTGTATAAAATTGCAACATCTGTACCCTTTTAAAATGTGCATAATTCACAACTTTTTTGCGGCGTGCCGCCGCTGCCGGGCTCCGCAAACTCGCCGTATTTCATTATCCGACCGCTCTTGCGGCGAAGCATACACTTATACCTCAACTATTCACCCTTCACCATTCTCTATTCACCGCGGCGTGTCGCCGCTGCCGTGCTCCGCAATCTCGCCGTATTTCATTATCCGACCGCTCTTGCGGCGAAGCATACACTTATACCTCAACTATTCACTCTTCACTATTCTCTATTCACTAAAACAGCCC
>DVNU01000058.1 GCA_018714165.1 Candidatus Coproplasma excrementipullorum
TATAATGGTCATTGCGGGATGCATTCTGCTGGCAATACTGGTTGCAGTCAAATTCCTCATCTTCCCGCGCAAGCCGCTCACGCCCGTGGTCAGCTTTGAAGCGCCCGACGGAATGGATCCCGTGGAGATAAGCAAGCTCATCGACAACAAGGTTGATTCGACAGACGTAACGACGATGATATTCTACTGGGCCTCCAAGGGATATCTTAAAATCGATTTATCCGATGAGAATGACCCCGAACTGATACGCATAAACAGGGAGCTGCCGGCAGGCTCGCCCAAGCACCAGGTTGTTATGTACAACGCGCTGTTTTCGGGCGGCGATATGATAAAGATAAGCAGTCTTGAGGGCAAGTTCTACACCACTGTAGAGCGCGTGCGCAAGCTGGTAAACGAGAAGTACCGCGGAATGTATACTACAAAGAGCGTGTGCGTCTCGCTGATATTCACCCTTATCGGCGGTCTGCTTATGGCGCTTGCGCCCATAATAACGGGAATGGTGAGCATAAATTCCACCCTCTTCTACTATCCCGCATTCCTGGCGCTGGTGCCAGCGTTTGTAATTTACGGCGTCACCGAAACATACGCATATGCCATCCACAAGAACAAAAAGAGCACAAAGGCGCTGATGATCGCAGGAATAGTTGCGCTGTGCGCGTTGTTCACCGCACTGTATGTGTGGCTGTTGCCCTCGGCAATATTGGAGATTGCGCCCAAAATACTCGTGTGCGCGGTCGCATATGCGGTGGTTATAGTCTCTGTAACGCTCATTTCGCGTACGGAGGACTACACGAACAAACTCAACGGCATAATAGGCTTTAAAAACTTCATTCTGTACACCGAGAAGGATAGGCTTGAAGTAATGATAAAAGAAGATCCCGAATTCTATTACAAGATACTGCCCTATGCGCAGGTGATGGGCGTTTCGGATGTATGGGAGGACAAATTCAAAGACCTCACCGTGCAGCCGCCCCGGTGGATCTCCGACCCCGTGGGAACATACGTATCCTTTGCCCTTATCAACAGGGCGGTGCGCCTGAGTTCTGCGACGATGACTACCAGAATGGTTTCGCGTCCCTCGGCGCCCTCCTCCCGCTCCTACTCGGGCGGCGGAAGGCATAGCGGCGGCGGATTCGGCGGGCGAAGCGGAGGCGGCCACGGCGGCGGAGGATTCAGAGGAAGATGATAGGTTAACGCTCGTTGTGCACTAGAGGCCGTGCCTGCGACTTTCCGTGATTTGGGGAGCCAGCTCCCTTTTGCGCGATTTTTAAAGGCCCATGATTATATAATCGCGCAAATTCCCCTCGGTGAGCCGCAAGTATGCGCAAATTGGGGCCTTTGCCTTGAAAGCGCGGTTTCAAGGCAAAACGTAAATTATTTTTATTAACTTAAGCGGCGCGCAACCGAATGGTTGCGCGCCGCAGTGTTAACGGATATGAATTAGGAGTTAGAATCGATAGAGATAGTGTGACTCCGCAATATGGTCGACTTACTTTCGCTCGTCATTTCGAGCGTAAGCCGAGAAATCTATCTATAAAAAATTGGTCGACAGTAAGGTTCAGCGGAAATTATTTTTTTTAATAACATTGTCCGCTTAAGTTTACCATCGACCGAAGGTTATTGATAGATTTCTCCATGCGCCCGCTTACGGCGGGCTTAGTCGAAATGACAGGTAAGAGGTCGACCGTGCCGCCTTAACTTGCCGCAAAATTATTCTTCGGCGACTTCGACTTTGATTTTGGCGGAGATGCCCTCCAACAGCTTCAATTCCACATCGTATGTGCCGACGGCCTTTATGGGGCTTTCGAGCACGATCTTCTTTTTGTCTACGTCGTATCCGGCAGCCTTTAACGAATCGGAGATATTTGCGCCCGTTACCGAGCCAAACACCTTCCCGTTTTGCCCGGCCTTGATTTTTACAGTGAATGTTTTACCCTTGAGCTCTGAGGCGAGGGCGTGCATAGCCTTGACTTCTTCAGCCTTGTGATAGTCGGCGGCGGCCTTCTTCTGCTTTAAATCGTTTATTTTGCTGGGCGTGGCGACTTCGGCAAAGCCCTTCTTTACGAGGAAGTTGCGCGCGTAGCCTTCGTTTACGTCTATAAGGTCGCCCTTTTTGCCCTGACCCTTTACGTCCTGCAATAAAATTACCTGCATATATTTCTCCTTCGCCATACACAAGACGGCGGTTATTTTTTATTTATTCAATTTTAACCCAAAAGAGGAAATTTGTCAACAGCGTGCGTATAATTGGGCACAAAAGCGGGCAAAATAATGTTGTTAACTCCCGCATATGTGCGGGCAAACGGAGGTATTTATGGAAAACATCAACTTTGGCATTGCCTGTGACGTGAACATGTGCAAGTATAACCACGACGGTTGCAACTGCACGCTGGATAAAATCCAGGTGGGAAACACCTGCGAAGGCAAGGAATGTACCTGCTGCAAGAGCTACATTTCCAAATAACAAAAAATCCGCGGCCCGTCAGGGCCGCGGTTTTTTCATTTATTCAGAACTTATTGCTGTAATAACTACTCTATAGGATTAAGGCCCACCCACTCGCGCAGGGGCAGGTTGGTGAGGAAGGAGAGCGAAGCCAGGCCGTTATCGTTGTACAGTCCCCTGGCTACATAGGAATTTTCCATATACGAATTGAAAATCTTAAAGCCGTCGAGGTCGCTTATCTGCCATAAAACTGCACCAAGGAAAAGCAGAACGCCGAACACAACCGCCGTGAGCACAACCGCACCGAAGGCGCCGTCTATAGCGCTGACAGTTTCGAACGAGCGCAGTTTATCGAACGCGCGGGGCACAAATACGCTGATTATTATGGCGGGTATGAGCAGAACTATGAACAGCACCGCCGTCATTATTATTTTGCCTATGACTTCGGAAGTGAGATGTATGCCGTCGAGCGTTTCCTGCACGTTTGCAAGCGCATTTGCCAGAAGATTGTCGTAAATGCCCTGCGCCGCGCCGTTGAAGGCTTCGACGTTGAATACGAGGTGATAGGCAAGATAACCCGCGCCGCCGATGAGGCCGATTATTATGAGCGTTGAGAGCGCCGAGAGTATGCCGCCGTTATAGCCCGCGCGCACGCACATGCACATGAGGGCAATGACCAGCATATCTATGGCCAGCGCAGAGCCTTCGCCCTGCCAGAAGGCGTTGCTGTATATATCTGCAAGGAATTCCTTTGCGGCACCTATCTGGGCGGCGTCTATTACGATGAGGCCGAGAGCGGCGATTATGGCCACCGCGACGAAGATGTTTAAAGTGAGCGTTATCGCGCCGAACACGCGGTCTACCGCGCCCCAGACGCCCCTCTTCATCCTGAAGCGGCGGGAGGAATGTTTGCGGTAAGATTTTTTGTCCTTCTTATCGAGGGCGATGAGTATGCTCTCGTCGTTGGCCTCAATCTCGTCATGCTGGCGGTAGAAGGAGAGCTTTTTGCTCTTTTCGACCCTGCGCGATATATAGCGTCTGACGAGAGAGCACAGCAGGGTGAGCAGCAGCAATACGCCAAGCGCGATTGCCAGCATAATTATGCCGTGCCACCGGCCTTGGGGGACTATGCCGGTGCGGTCTACGACAAGACATATGCCCGCCGTGCCGGCAACGGTGCCGCCCCAGCACGAAAGGCGTATATAGCCGAGTATAAAACCAACTATAATGCCTATTGCGGCGAGAACGCACGCCGCGATTATTATATAAATTCCCATATTTTACCTCTCCGAGGGTTATTTGTTGAAGTTATCCTTGAGGGTGACAATTTCGGAAAGCACCACGGCGCCGCCGTCGGTGCACTTTTTATAGTAGCCAGTGCGCATGAGCTGATAGGGCTTGTCGTCGGGGCCGTCGGCGACGTAAGGTTCGCACTTGCCGTAAAATATCTTTTCGCTCTCTGCATCCAGTCTTTCGGCATAGTCCTGGTCGGGATACTCCTCGTCCTTCAGCAGGGGCTTGTAACTTCTGAACTGCATGTCGCGGCCGTACTTTGCGTCCACCCAGTGTATTACGCCCTTAGCCTTAATTTCACTCTTTACGCCGCTTCCCGAACGCGTTTCGGGGAAGTAGGTGCAAAGTATCTCCTCCACCTCTCCGTTTTCGCCGAGTTTTACGTCGTCGCAGCGGATTATATAGGCCGCCTTGAGGCGCACGTTTGCACCCTTAGTTAAGCGCTTGTACTTGGGGGGAGGGTTGAGCGCGAAGTCGTCGCGGTCGATATATAAACTGCCAGTGAATTTGACCTTGCGCGTTGCACCGCTGCCGTCGAGGGGATTGACCTCAAAGTCGAGCTCCTCCTCTCCCTCGTAGTTGGTTATAGTGAGTTTTACGGGATCGAGAACGGCCATGGCCCTTTCGGCGGTGGCGTTGAGCTCGTCGCGGATGCACTCATCTAACTGGGCGAGACCGACAACCGAATAGTTTTTGGCCACGCCGACATCGGAGATAAACTTCTTGAGCGCCTCAGGCGGAACGCCGCGGTTTTTAAGGCCCATAAGAGTGGGCATGCGGGGGTCGTCCCAGCCGCGCACGAAGCCCTCGTCCACCAGCTTCTTTAAATAGCGCTTGGACATGAGCATATTGGTTATGTTGAGGCGCGCGAACTCTATCTGCCTGGGCACGGGTGCAGGGAAGCCCGCCTTTTCGATGACCCAGTCGTACAAGGGACGGTGATTTTCAAATTCCAGCGAGCACAGCGAGTGCGTTATGCCCTCGATTGCGTCGGATAAGGGGTGGGCATAGTCGTACATGGGATATATGCACCACTTGTCGCCCTGGCGGTAGTGCGGAACGTGGGCTATGCGGTAGATGACGGGGTCGCGCATATTGATGTTGGGCGACGACATATCTATCTTTGCCCTTAAAACCTTTGCGCCGTCGGGATACTTGCCCGCCTTCATCTCGCGGAAGAGTGTTAAATTCTCCTCCACAGACCTGTTGCGGTAGGGCGAGTTGGTGCCGGGCTCCGTGAGGGTGCCGCGCGTGGCGGTTATCTCCTCGGCGGAGAGGTCGCACACATACGCGTTGCCGTCCATAATATATTTTTCGGCTATTTCGTACAATTTGTCGTAATAGTCGGAGGCAAACACAAGCTGGTCGTATTCAAAGCCAAGCCACTTTATGGCCTCAATTATGGAGTTTACGTACTCGTAGTCCTCTTTGGCGGGATTGGTATCGTCCATGCGAAGGTTGAGCTTGCCGTGGTACTTTTCCTTTACGCCAAAGTTGATGCACAGCGCCTTTACGTGGCCGATGTGCAGATAGCCGTTGGGTTCGGGAGGGAAGCGCACGACGATCTGATTGCCGCGGCTTTCAAACTTGCCCGCCTGTAATTCTTCGTTTATTATCTGTTCAATAAAATTAGTAGCTTCAGGGAGATTCATAGTAATTCAAAAATAATTTTTGTATAACATTAAAAGATGAATTGCACGCTGCGCTTGCATGAATTGGCGCATAAGCGCCATGAATTGCCGCCTGCACTCCTCTTTTCAATTTGCGTTATCAAAGGCGGCATGAATTGCAAACTGCGTTTGCATTGCGGTGAGTAGCTATTTTAAGTATCTTTACCACAATGGAGCAACCGATGGTTGCGAGAATTCACGAATACGGAGTATTCAATTCATGGAGCGGGCTATGCCCGCGAGAATTCATTTGTTTTAAGACAGCCCTGTTATGGCACCGTCGGCAGAAATATCTATCCTTTCGGCGGCTGGCACTTTGCCGAGGCCTGGCATGAGCATTATATCTCCGGCGACGGCCACGATAAAGCCAGCACCGCCCTTATACATTATGTCCCTTACGTGCACGGTGAAACCCGTGGGACGGGCAAGCTTTTTTGCGTCGTCAGAGAGGGAATACTGCGTCTTTGCAATAATTACGGGCAGACCGCTTATGCCGTTCGCCTCGAGCTCTTTGAGCGACTGTTCGGCGCGCTCGGAATAAGTGACGCCGTCACCGCCGTAAACTTTGGTAACGATATCGTTGATTTTGGTCTTTGTGTCGTCGGTTAAATTATAAGCGTATGTAAGGGGCGAAGTGTTTTCGCACTTTTCAAGCACGGCTTGGGCGAGCTCCTTTCCGCCTTCGCCGCCCTTTAAGAATACGTCGGTGAACACGGCCTGTGTGCCCGCCTCCCCGCACGCCTCCATAACAGTCTTAATCTCCTCTTCGGAGTCGGTGGCAAAGCGGTTCATCGCCACCACTACGGGACGGGAATAGACCTTTTTCATATTCTCAACGTGCTTTAAGAGGTTGGGAAGTCCCCTCTTCAACGCCTCGACGTCGCTTACCGACAGATTGTTCTTATCGGCGCCGCCGTGGAGCTTTAAAGCCTTTACGGTGGCAACCACCACCACGCAGTCGGGCGCGATGCCCGCAATGCGGCACTTGGTGTCGAGGAATTTTTCGGCGCCCAGATCTGCGCCGAAGCCCGCCTCGGTGACGGCGTAGTCGGCAAAGGTCATTGCCGCATATGTGGCACGCACCGAGTTGCAACCGTGGGCTATGTTTGCGAAGGGGCCGCCGTGGATTATGGCGGGCGTGCCCTCCAAAGTCTGTACAAGGTTGGGGTTTATGGCGTCCTTTAAGAGGGTGGCCATTGCGCCGTGGGCGTTTAACTGGCGGGCGTATACATACCGGCCCTTGGAGTTTACGCCGACGACTATGTTGCCCAGTCTCTCCTTTAAGTCGGCAAGATCGCGCGCGAGGCACAAAACTGCCATAACTTCGCTTGCGGCGGTGATTTCAAAGCTCTCCTTGCGCTCGTAGTCGGCACAGCCCTTCATATTGCCCGCCTTGCAGGATATGGTTATGTCGCGCAGGGCCCTGTCGTTCATGTCCATACAGCGGTGGAAATACACCTTCTGTATATCGAGCGCGTTGCCGCGGAAGATGTGGTTATCGAGCATGGCGCACAGCAGGTTGTTGGCCGAGGTTATGGCGTGCAGATCGCCGGTGAAGTGCAGATTTATATCCGCCATGGGTATGACCTGGGCATAGCCGCCGCCCGCCGCGCCGCCCTTTACGCCGAACACGGGGCCCAAAGAGGGTTCGCGCAGGGCCAGGCACACCTTTTTGCCGAGCCGCGCTATGCCGTCGGCAAGGCCTATAGAGACGGTGGTTTTACCCTCGCCGCTGGCAGTGGGATTTATAGACGTGACCAGAATGAGTTTGGCCTTGGGGTTAAATTGGGGAAGGCTTATTTTAGCCTTATACTTGCCGTACAGTTCAAGACAGTCTTCATCGACCGACAGCTTTTCGGCAATTGTGCGGATAGCCTTGGGAACGCAGCTCTCCGCAATCTGAATGTCGCTCAGCATTACAACCTCTTAACGTAAATTATAATCCAGATAAATTATAGCACATTATACCGTTAATTGTACATACTTTTTCAACAAAACTTTTTATAAAACACAAAAAAATTTTTACGCGGCGCGGTTGAGGGTGCATTCGCTTGACTTGAAGCGGGTTATTTTATAAAATGTTTTTAATTAAATTTATGCGTGCGCATTTATGCCAAGTGCGCCGAAGGAGATTTTTATGGCTGAAAACAAGAGGGCTGTTACGCAGGAAAAGCTGGTTGCGCTGTGCAAAAACCGCGGCTTTATATTCCCCGGCAGCGAAATTTACGGCGGACTTGCAAATACCTGGGACTACGGCCCTTTGGGCGTTGAACTTAAAAACAACATCAAAAAGGCGTGGTGGAAAAAGTTTGTAACCGAAAACACGCTCAACTGCGGCGTGGACTGCGCCATACTTATGAACACCAGAACGTGGAAGGCTTCGGGACATTTGGGCGGATTTTCCGACCCCCTTATGGACTGCAAGAACTGCAAGACGAGGCACCGCGCGGACAATCTGGTTGAGGCATATGTGGCAAAGCACCACATGGACGATGTAAAAGTTGAGGCTATGGACAACGACGCTTTAGAGGCCTTTATTAAGGAGCACAACGTTGTGTGCCCCGTGTGCGGTAAGAGCGACTTTACGCCCATAAGGAAGTTCAACCTGATGTTCAAAACCTTCCAGGGCGTTACCGAGGACAGCGTAAACACCGTATACCTCCGCCCCGAAACGGCGCAGGGCATATTCGTAAACTTCAAGAACGTTCAGCGCTCGACGCGTATGCGCGTGCCCTTCGGCATAGGCCAGATAGGCAAGTCGTTCAGAAACGAGATTACGCCCGGCAACTTCATCTTCCGCGTGCGCGAGTTCGAGCAGATGGAGCTGGAGTTCTTCTGCAAGCCCGGCACCGACCTGGAGTGGTTCTCCTACTGGAAGGAATACTGCCGCTCCTTCCTCCTCTCGCTCGGAATGAAGGAGGAAAATTTAAGGCTGAGAGACCACTCGCCCGAAGAGCTGGTGTTCTACTCCAAGGCGACGACAGACTTTGAATATAAGTTTGCCTTCGGCTGGGGCGAACTGTGGGGCGTGGCCGACAGAACGGACTACGATTTAACCCAGCACCAGAATGAGAGCGGCGAGAGTATGGAGTACACCGACCCCGTTACAAACGAGAAGTATATACCCTATGTAATCGAGCCCTCCCTCGGCGTTGAGAGAATGGTGCTTGCGTACCTTACGGACGCCTACGACGAACAGGTTTTAGACGAGGCCAAGAAGGATGTAAGAACGGTTTTACACCTGCACCCCTTCCTCGCTCCCTACAAGGCGGCAATTCTGCCCCTGCAGAAGAACCTTTCGGAAAAGGCCGACGAGATTTATAAAAACCTTGCCAAGAAGTTCTGCGTGACCTACGATGTTACGGGCTCGATAGGCAAGAGGTATCGCCGCCAGGACGAGATAGGCACGCCCTTCTGCATCACTATCGACTTCGACACGCTGGAGAATGACACCGTTACCGTGCGCGACCGCGACAGCATGGAGCAGATCCGTCTGCCTATTTCCAAGCTGGAAAGCTATATTGAAAAATCACTAGAATTATAAATAATCACAGCACGGTTTTAATCCCGCAAGATCTTTCGACTTCGTGTGGTGCAGGGGTAACGCCACACTCGGTCACCGCTCGCACGTTGTTAGGTGCTCGCTCATCTCACAACGCTCAAAATGACACATAGTGTGAACAAATTACAAACCGCCTGCGGCGAACAATGTTCGCCGCAGGCGATTTATCAATTGAGCAAAATTAAATATGCTGTAAACTTTCAACGCTTTCGGGCTGTTCGGGCGCAGTCCGGGCGCGCGACAAGTCTTCGTTGAAGCGCTTTTTCCAGAAATAATTGATTGCAAATATAGCAGGCATACCCAGGTTGGTTTCGAGGCAGGAGTTTACTATAAGAGTTCTTATGCTCGCCGCGTTCATGGGGCGTATGCCGTTGACGAGGAGCGAAAATTCCCAGCCGAACTGCACGCAGAAGCCTATCAGGCACAGTGCGAGTACGTTTACAAAGGCCTTTTGCCCTTCCTTTTTCATCAGTAGGATTATGAGTATCATATATGATACGACGAGTACTGCACCCATCCAGCCGTGGTATGCTCCCGTCGTACGCGAAGTGGTTATTGTAGCTTCGCCTCCCAGCTCGCTTATGGAAGGGCAGATCATCCACCACATTATTATGAGGAACAGCCAGTACTTCATAAGCTTATCGCGGTTGACGCATACCCATATGAAAGCAAAGTTGGTTATGCCGTAGCTCATCGACATCCACAAAAGCACCCAGAAGGTTCCTCCCGCCCCCGCAAGCTGACCGTTTATGTATACCGTGCGGGTGTGGCTTAAAAGATAGAAGCCGCCATAGTCGACAACGGTATAGATGACACCGCCGAACAGGGCGAAGAGCGCCGTTGAATAGCGCTTTTTCCAGATGAGCAGACCTAAAAATATAAGTATGAAGATGCTGTCTAAGACTATGTACAGTATATTTAAATTGCGCGTGGGCGTTATTGCCAGGGCGTCGGCCGCAAGTAAGGTTGGCATATCATTCTCCTTTGCTAAAAAATAGCAGTAAAATATAAATTGCGCATAAACGCAAAAATACTTTGGGCGGCACATATGTGCCGCCCAATCAATGTTTATTTAAAAATGCAATAAAAATTTATCAAGTTGTTTTTGGGTTTTAATTATGTAAACTTCCCCACGGCACATGCGCGCCGCAGAGTAAAGTCCGCGCCGGCGGGAGCGTGTCCGCCCGTCCCAGAGTATCCATTTTGCAAACTCGAAATCGAACTTTTCCGGACAGGGCAAGTCCGGGCGCGGCCTGCCTTTAAATTTTTTATAGCGCGAAAATGCACGCCGGAAACACACAAAGCGGTTGCAAGCGAGAAAGACAAGCACGTCGCACTCTTCAAACCGCTGAGGATAGGCGTACCCGTAATTGCCCTCAATTATATAATTGCTGTTTTCGGCCGCAAACTGCGCGATGATTTGATTAACTTCCTCGCGCGAACGATTTTGCCAGTCGCCGTACCAATAGACGCTGTCAAGGTGCAGACAGGGGATATTGAGTTTTTGCGAGAGGGCGCGGGCAAGCGTAGACTTGCCCGCGCCCGAATAACCCATTATACAGATTTTCATAACCCTGCTTCATACCAATTCAAAGGGAAAGTGATAGCGGCGCTTGGGGGATATCTTCACTTTGCCGTTGAGGGCATTTATCAACGCGCCGTCAAAGGCCGCCTCTTCTACCGCGCGCACGGCAACGGTGAAGGTTACGCCGCTATCGTAGGCGGTGTTTATGAGCGAGCAGTCGTTTTGCGAAAAATACCGCTTTGCGAGCTCGGCCAGGGAATAGTCCACCGAATATTCGCCCTCGGCACACTCCTCGTAGGAGACGAGTTTTGCTTCGTTTAGGTTTTCGGCCACACTGCCCGAATAGGCGCGCACCAGGCCGCCCGCACCCAATTTTATGCCGCCGAAGTAGCGCGTGACGACCACGGCGACCTGCACAAGTTTTTTGGCCTTTAACACCTCAAGCATTGGCATACCCGCCGTGCCCGAAGGTTCGCCGTCGTCAGAAAATCGAAGAAAATTGCCCGTTGAATCGCATATATATGCGTAGCAATTGTGCGTTGCGTCGGCAAACTCCTTTGAGATGCTGGCAATGAAGGCCCTTGCCGCATCCTCCCCCTCGACGTGCGCCGAGGTGGTTATGAACTTTGACTTTTCGATAACTTTTAAAGTGCGGCACTCGCCTGAGAGTGAGAGATAGTTCATGTTGGTAAAGGCAAACCTACGGTTTGCGTGAATTGCGTGCAAGCACGCGTGAATTGAATACTGCGTATTCATGAATTGCGCCCACATTTTCTCACATTTATCACTCCTTTTTAAAAGGGCGCATGAATTGCACCCTGCGGGTGCATTGTGGTGAGAAGTATTAAAATAATTTCTGCCACAATGGAGCAATTGCAATTGCGAGAATTCATTCGTAAAGCGTTAATCAGTTGAATCTTATGCGAACGTGTACTTTTTTGCCCTTGTGGATGACGTCGCCGTCGGAGACGGGGGCGTTTATGTCGGTGACTTTTTCGTCGTTTAAGGACACGCCGCCCTGGGCAATCAGCCTGCGCGCTTCGCCGTTAGAGGCACATATTCCCGCGGCAACAAGCACGGGGATTATAGTTTTGGTCTCTACGGACACTGTCTTTTCGGGCAGGTTGCCTCCACCGCCGAAGGCCGCTTTGGCCTGGTCCCGCGCGGCCGTAGCCTTGTCCTCGCCGTGCACAAGTTTTGTCAGCTCGAAGGCCAGAATTTCCTTCTTTTCGTTGATGCGCGAGGCATCCCACTTCTCCATTTCGTAAATTTCTTCAAGGGGAATGAATGTGAGCATCTTTATGCACTTCATCACGTCGGCGTCGTCGATGTTGCGCCAGTACTGGTAGAAGTCGTAGGGGCTTGTCTTGTTTTCGTCCAGCCACACGGCACCCTTGGCCGTCTTGCCCATCTTTTTGCCCTCGCTGTTTAAAAGCAGGGTTATAGTCATGGCGTAGGCGTCCTTACCCGTCTTTTTGCGGATAAGTTCTGTACCCGCAAGCATATTAGACCACTGGTCGTCGCCGCCGAACTGCATATTGCAGCCGTAGTGCTCGTTTAAGTACCAGAAGTCATAGGCCTGCATTATCATATAGTTGAACTCAAGGAAGGAAAGGCCCTTTTCCATGCGCTGTTTGTAACACTCTGCGCGCAACATATTGTTGACGGTAAAGCAGGCGCCGACTTCGCGGAGAAGCTGGACATAGTTGAGCTTCAACAGCCAATCGGCATTGTTGACCATAATCGCCTTGTCCTCGCCGAATTCGATGAAGCGCTCCATCTGCTTTTTGAAGCATTCGCAGTTGTGGTTGATGACCTCATCGGTCATCATCGTGCGCATATCGGTGCGGCCGGAGGGGTCGCCGATGTGGCCCGTGCCGCCGCCGACAAGCACGACCGGCTTGTTGCCCGCCATTTGAAGCCTCTTCATAAGGCAGAGCGCCATAAAGTGGCCGACATGCAGACTGTCGGCAGTGGGGTCGAAGCCGATGTAAAAGCGTGCGCCGCCGTTGTTTATGAGCTCGCGGATCTCTTCCTCGTCCGTCACCTGGGCGATGAGGCCGCGCGCCTGAAGTTCTTCGTAGATACCCATATATACTCCTTTGAATGTAAATTACAATTATAAAAAGTTTAAAAAGAAGGCGCGCGTCAGACAAGGAGGGCGCGGATTTGCCGCAGGGAGCATACAATGACGTATGTGACAAAGGCAAAACGCAAGCCCGACACGGTATGGCGCGATGCATTCTTTTTAAAAAGGCGGTTTACCCGCAGGTAAACCGCCATATATAGCGCAAATAATTTACCCGCGACAAAGCGCGCATTACTTTATTTAAGCAACGCGAAGCGGCCACGGTAATAGAGATGTGCAAATGCTAAACCTATCATATAAAAAATTATAGCACGCTGCAACGAAAGCTGTCAAGCATATCAGCCAAAGTCTTCGGGGTTCAACTGTTCGCGGGCCTTTAAAATGGCCTTTTTTTCTATGCGGGAGATGTAGGAGCGCGAAATACCCAGCCGCTTTGCCACTTCGCGCTGGGGCAGGGGCACACCGTCCTCCAGGCCGTAGCGCAGGGTGATTATGGTGTATTCGCGCATATTCAGAATGTCCTTTAACAGCTTCACAAACTTGTCGCGACGGATGGACTGCTCAACCTGGGAAAAGACGCTCTCATTCTCGGCGACGACGTCCATAATGGTCAGCTCGTTGCCGTCCTTGTCGAAGCCGACGGGATCGGAGAGCGACATTGTGTTTTTATGCTTTTTGGAGGCGCGCAGGAGCATTAAAATTTCGTTTTCAATACAGCGCGCGGTGTAGGTGGCAAGCGCCGTGCCCTTGCCCTCCTGATAGGTATTTATGGCTTTTATCAGTCCGATCGAGCCGACGGACATCAGATCGTCCGTTTCAGCGGCGCCCGAATATTTTTTGACTATGTGTGCGACGAGGCGCATATTGTGGCGGACGAGAATATTTTTGGCCTCAGCATTGCCCGCGCGGGCGAGAGCTAAATATTTCTTCTCCTCTTCGGGCGGGAGGGGCTTGGGGAATGATCCCTTGCCCTGCACCGCGCCCGCAAAGACGAATATTTTGGATAAAAGCAGTCCGATTACATCGAAAAACATTAAAAATCCCCCCTTTTCGCTAAGTTTACTAACTTATGAATGAGGAGGTTTGTACTATTCGCGGGGACAAGGGAGAAATTTATGCGGCGCCGAAATTTATTTCGGCGCCGCATAATTTGGTCATTAAACAATTTGCATCTATGTATCTCAACTACCTAAAAATTCTACGCCCTTCAACATTACATCGTTGACGAGGTCGTTTACAAGACTGTAAAATATGATCTTTCCGTACCGCTCGCACTTGACTATGCCCAGATTTTTTAACAGACGAAGCTGGTGCGAAACTGTAGTCTGGTTGATGTCGAGCACGCGCGAAAGGTCGGTGACGCACATCTCTGAGATGGCCAGCGCGGAGAGCATACGCACGCGCGTGGAGTCGGCGAAGATAGAAAAAAACATCACAACGCTGTCCAGCACATCGCCTTCGGGCACGTATTCGCGCACGAGGTCGGCCGTTCTTTTGTCCAACAACATCATTTCTTGCATAATACACCTCTTTAGTTCAATTATAGGCACATATGCGAAAATATCAATATTTTATTTTGGGCGGTTGTGACGATATAAATGTTTTATTGTCTTATTGACACAAGCGGCACCGGCATCGCGAAGCAACCCGTTGTCCACGCGAGATTCTTCGACTTCGTTCGCTATTGCTCACTCACGCTCAGAATGACAACGGGTAGCAATGGACGCTCAATACTGAAAACAGTATTAAGTGCGGCGGGCCGTTCGGCCCGCCGCACTTATTTCCGTCCATTATCACATTCAATTATTTTTCTTCTATTGCGGTTACTTTGTAGCCCGCATCCTCGACGACCTGCTTTATCTCGTCGTCGGAGACGGCCTCGCGGCTGCGGATAACGGCGCAGTTCTTCTTGAGCTTGACGTCGCACGAGACGACGTTGTGCACGGCGGAGAGCGCCTTTTCCACGCGGTTTGCGCAGTGATCGCAACACATACCTTCGATTGAAACTATCTTTTTCATACCTTCTTCCTCGTTATTTATTTTATTTTGGTTAACAGTTTTATCTTCGTCCGCGTTACCGCCCGCATTGTCATCGGCGGGGGCGTGCACGGTTTTTAAACGTTTATTTTTATAGAGCAACAGCCTGAGCGCATTGCCGACGACGAACAGCGACGACAGCGACATGCACGCGGCGGCTATCATTGGATTGAACGTGAAGCCGAGCGAGGCGATCGCGCCCGCGGCGACGGGAATCATTACAATGTTGTAAATGAACGCCCAGAACAGATTTTCCTTGATGTTGCGCACGGTTGCGCGGCTTAAATCGAACACGGTATCGAGCGTGCGGATATCGTCCGAGACGAGCACCACGCCGGCGGAATCTATGGCAACATCCGTGCCCGAACCTATGGCAATGCCGACATCGGCCTGCTTGAGGGCGGGCGAATCGTTTATGCCGTCCCCCACCATTGCCACACAGCCGCCCACAGACTGAACGTTGGTCACAGCCCTCAGTTTATCTTCGGGCATTACTTCGGCGACGAACTCGTCAATCCCCACGCTGTCGGCAACGGCCTTGGCGCAGGTTGCATTGTCGCCCGTGAGCATGGCAACGCGCATACCGCGCTTTTTAAGGAGGGATATTGTCTGCGCCGCGCCGTCCTTCAGCTTATCCGATACGGCTATGAGCGCGGCTACTTTGTTGTCCTCTGCAAAATATAAAACTGTCTTGCCCTGGGCGGCCAGTTCCTCTGCCTTTTTTGTGATTGACGCGGGAATATGCACCGACGAAAGCAACTTTGCATTGCCCAAAAGATAACTCTTGCCGCCGCATTTTGCCTTTGCGCCCCGGCCGACGACATAATCAAAATCGGTCACATCCTCGCTTTGGGGATGGTAGTCCACAACGCACTTTGCCAGGGGGTGGTTGGAGTGCTTTTCTATACCTGACGCGATGGAGAGCAACCTATCTTCATCCCCGCCGTAGGTTATCACGTCGCATACCGAGGGCTTGCCGACTGTGATTGTGGCGGTCTTGTCGAGAAGAACGCAGTTGATATCGCTTAGGCGCTGAAGATTTTCGGCATCCTTATACAGCACGCCCAGCGACGCACCCTTGCCCGTAGCCGTCATTATGGCAACGGGGGTTGCAAGCCCCAGCGCGCACGGACAGGAGATTACAAGCACGGATATTGCATAGGTAACGCAGTGTTCGGGAACAAATGCACCGTCGACGAGCAGCCATATCACAAAGGTAAGCAGGGCGATTGCCACGACAGCGGGCACGAAGATGCCGGCAATTTTGTCGGCCAGTTTCTGAATGGGGGCCTTGGAGGCGCCCGCTTCGCGCACCATCTTGACTATCTTGGAGAGCGTTGTATCGCCGCCGACCTTCTGCGCCAAGACCCTTATCACGCCGCCCTTGTTGAGCGCAGCAGTGGTTACAAGGTCGCCTTCGGTCACTTCGACGGGCAGACTTTCGCCATTTATCGCCGATTTATCTATAAAGGACGATCCCGAAAGCACGACGCCGTCTACAGGCACGTAGTCGCCCTGGCGAACGATTACGATGTCCCCCTCCTTTACCTTGGAGACGGGCATAGTCTTGAGTTCGCCGTTGACCTCCACCGTGACGGTGTCGGGGGCGAGCTTTAAAAGCTTTTCTATCTCGTCGCCCGTCTTGCGCTTGGCCTTTTCCTCCAGCCACTTGCCGACGTCGACGAGTGCGAGTATCATGGCCGCGCTTTCGAAGTGCAGATTCATTGCGTTGTGGTGCGCGTCTATGCCCATAAAAATCATTACGGTGAGCGCAATCGAATAGGCGAAGGAAACGCCGGAGCCGAGAGCGACAAGCGTATCCATATTGGGCACGCGGCGCACAAGGGCCTTAAATCCGCGCGAGAAATACTGATAGTTGACGCCTATTACCACGGCCGCCAGAATGAGTTGATAGAGGGCGAACCAGCGCTCGTTGCCGTAGTCGGGATTGAGGAAGGGCGGTATCGGAGCCCCCCACATATGGCCCATCGAAACGTACATCAAGGGGATGAGCACGACGACGGAGATTATGAATTTTATGAACAGAATTTTATCCGTGCGCACCTCTTTGGGGGCGGGGGCATCCTGCTCGGTATATATGCCGTAGCCGAGCTCGCGCACGGCGGCAAATATCTCCTCCTCAGTGACGGAGTTCTCATCGAAGTCGACCTTCATCGACTTGCCCATGAGCGACACCTCTACCGAGTTGACGCCGTTGAGTTTGCCGACAGCGCGCTCTATGCCCGAAGAACAGGCCGAACACGTCATGCCGGTGACAACATAATTTTCTACCATACAAGTTCCTTAATTCTTTACTATGGTATAATTATAACTGAGGAGCCCCTTAATGTCAAGCATTAATTCCTACAAAATTAATAGGAATTAATGGCGAAATGTATTGCCACAATTTAAAACAAAAAAACTTGGCCAAGGCCCTGCAGGATACTTAGACGGCGCAGGGCTACGCCCTACTCTGCTCAGTATGACAATGTGGCGAAGAGCTAAACCATTCAGTCACGCCGCTACACGACCAAAGCGACTTGAATTAATTACGTTTGCAAGCGAAGTCGCGCCTTCAAAAATTTGTAAAATAATTACGTTTTGCCACAAAACCGCGCTTTTGCGCTGCAAGTTCGCAACGGCAGTAAGGGAATCTGCCGTTTTGGTCGCCGTTCGCGCGTATAATGCGCTCACTGCTCTCGCAAGGCAAAACAGTACACTGTACTGTTTTGAAAATACCTTGCTCGTCCCAATTTGCGAATCCTTTCGCATCTGCCGTTTCCCTTCGGGAGCCTCGGCAGAGCAGCGCTACGCTCGCGCAGC
>DVNU01000059.1 GCA_018714165.1 Candidatus Coproplasma excrementipullorum
GTTTCCCGCGGCAGACCTGACAAAGCCAACAAGGTTCACCCCTTATCGGGGTTACTCATCTGTCCCGACTGCGGCAAAAAGTTCAAATACAAGTCGGTGGGCAGCGGGCGCAAAAATCGCTGTAACTACTATTGTTGCCGCACCTATGTCGACCTCGGCAAAAAGTATTGCACCTCACATTCTATTACCGAAAAGCAGATAGAGAGCATTGTCCTGCAGGACATTCGCTCTATGCTCGGCAAGGTGGAAATTGACGAGGAAAAGGCAAAGGAGCATTTCTTCAAAGAACGTGCAAAGTGCGGAGAGCGCAACAGGCTCTCAGACGAAAAGCAGTTGCGCGCGCTCAATGACAGGCTTGCGGAGTTGGATAAGCTCATTCAATCGGCTTTTGAAGAGAAGGTGCTGGGAAATCTCCCTGAAAGCGTGTGCAGTAATCTATGCCAGAAATATCAGGCGGAGAAAGAGAGTACGCAAAAGCGCATCGCCGAGCTTAAAAAGCGGCTCGCCGAGGCGGACACCATACAAGCGGACGCCGAGGAGTACATAGCCCGCCTCAAACGCTACGGCAGGTGCGAACAGCTTACGCGTGAAATGGGCCTGCAACTCATCGAGTTTGTCACCGTCGGCGAAAAGACGGATGGCGAAGAGCCGCGGCACATTCATATCTACTACAAACTTATATCTAACCAATCGCTCGCGGAATACCGCGAACAAACTACAAAATAATTCCCATATTGAACCTGCCCCACGGGCGCGACAGGCCCCACAGGGCCTGCAGGAGCGGCGGGAGCGGACGGCGCAGACGGCGCCACGGGCGCTACAGGCGTTGCCGATACTCTTGCGGTAGGCAGCACAACGACCAGCGAACCTGAAGTGCTTGCCGCGGTTACCGACAGCGGCACGGCTACGAATCACATCTTTGACTTTTCTATTCCCCGCGGCGCCACAGGTGCTACGGGTGCAACAGGCGCCACGGGTGTTGCGGGTGCCACCGGCGCGACCGGTGCAACGGGCGCTACCGGCCCTGCGGGCAAGTGCTGTCCCGTCTGCATAAAGGCTATGCTTACGGCCTGCGATAATGTTACGGAGGGCGACCCTTACGCCAACTTCGGCGAATACAAGGTCATCCCATATGATTCCGACACGTTCACCGTCAACGGCGACAGCATCGTGCTCAATGAAGAGGGGCTTTACGAAGTCATTCTCAACGTCTGCTACGACAAAGCCCACGGCGACAGCGGTGCTGTAAGTCTGCAACTCAACGGCGATGAACTCGCCTGCTCAAAGCGCCGCCTCAACTGCTCCGATTACGGCGTAACGCTCGTGCATACGCTTTGCGCGGAAGAGGGCGACGAGCTGGCCGTTTCCTTCAGGTGCACTGAAGGTTTCAGCGGTCTCAAAGCCGACATCTCGATCAAGCACATCGTTGAAAACGAAAAAGATTAAAGTATGTAAAAGGGCCTGTTCTTTGCGGTCATTATATTCTCCTTAAAAAAAAGGGGGCGGCGGATCTGTCATCCGCCGCCCCTCATTTTTAACTATTGAATCTTACGCATCAATTTTTTACTCATAGTCGCTTACATTTGCACAGTACACCGCGGCATAAACCTTTTTACGCACGTCCTCAAACTGCGCTCTCGTCAGCCGGTCGCCGTAGGACATCACCATCAGCGGCTGTGCATTGCACTTTTCGTTAAGGGGAGGCTGAACGTAGTTGTAGTCGTTCAGTGCAAACCCGTGTCTTTTATAAAACTCGATTCTTCGCGCCGCAATGTCCGTCTCTGGCGGTTCAACTTCCAGACATACAGTTCCTGAGAGCAGGTTCATAAACATATCCAAGAATTTTCCGCCCAGCCCCGCGCCGCGCATATGCTCTGCTACAGCAAAGTGCTCCAAAAAGGTCACACCGTCAAGCTCCCAGTATGCCATAAATGCGCAAATGCCGCCTCGTTCGCCGCGCTGAGCAACTACTTTATACCTGGCATCGTCAAAGAGCTTCAGCTGCGCCTCCCTGGTTCGGCGCTCGCATTCGGGAAAGCTTGCGGACATTATTTTATATATCTCTTCAAATGAGTTTTTATCTATTAAATCAAGCATATTATAGGGTCAATCCTCCGTTTTTGGCAAAAGTTTTTTTCGCTGTGCAATTAAAATTACTGCGGCGGCGATCGCCACGGCGGCGGCCGTCAGGGCAAAGTTGAGCCATATTCCCGTAAGTTGCAACGGCCACAGTATTCCCAAAAATATCATCGGCAGGATGAGTGCGTTGGCTGTCGACAGCACCGAGGCGAAGAACGACTTGTTTATCGCCGTAAGGTAGCTCTGCGCGGCAAATCCGAACCACCTCGTCAGAAATGTGAGCGAGAACAGCCGCATGGCAAAGCCGGCCATCTCCATAAGGTTGGCATAATTTTGCATATCCGCGGGGTCTGCCGACTGTGGCGAGAGGAATAGTGAGGATATCTGTGTAGGCAGAACAAAAATAATGACCGCCGCAATGAGCGAAATAACCGCACCCGCTATGAAGATATATATGGTCAGCTTCTTGACCCTCATCGGCTGGGCCGCACCGTAGTTATAGCCGATTGCGGGCTGAAGGGAGTCGCACACGCCGTACAAGAGGGGCTGGACAATGTCGTTTACGTACATAATTACGCCGTAAACTGTAACGGCGTCCTCGCCGCCCATCGCCAGCAGCACGGCGTTGAATACTATGGCCGTCAATCTGCCAGCGATGTTGCTCAAAAAGTTTGGTGCGCCCGCGGCCACCATCTTGCTCATAATCTTGATGTTGAATTTAGGCTTGCAGAATTTCAGCTGTCTCTTGCCAAAAAAGAAGGGCGCCATCGCCACGGCGGCGGCCAGTATCAACCCCAGGCAGGTGGCGAAGGCCGAGGCCCATATTCCCCACTTAAACACAACCAAAAACAGCAGTTCGAATAACAGTATGCCGGCAGACATGGCGATATTCAGCACCATGCTCGTCTTGATTTTTCCGCATATGCGCAGGTAGTTATCCGCGGCGAAAACTATGGTGCACACGGGCGAGCAGGCGGCATACACCCGCAGATATGCCGTGGCGAATTCGGCCAGCTCGCCTTCAGCGCCCATCATGGCCATAAGCGCTGGGGCCGAAAACCACATTATAAGTCCCATCGCCGCGCCCAGCACAACTATCGCTATGCACGCGCAGGTGAAGTAGTTGTTGGCGGCCCTTTCATCCCGCCGCCCAAGGGCTATTGATATGGGTACTGCAGAGCCCACGCCTATGAGGTCTGCAAGTGAAAAGTTTATTGCAACAAAGGGGAAGGCCAGATTTACTGCGGCAAAGGCAGTCTGTCCCAGCACCTGTCCCACGAATATGCCGTCGAAGAGGCCGTAGAGGGAGGAGGCCAGCATGCCTATCGCTCCGGGCAGGGCCACTAAAAAGAATAATTTCAAAGGCGGCGTCTTGCCGTAAAATACATTGTTATCGGTTGCCATTTTTTTCTTCCTTATAATCTATAAAATACTGGGCAAATGCTTCCATCGCGTCTATAAACTGCGGGCTGAAGCGCTCAAGCGTCTTTTGCATGGCGCTGAGCTCTGCGGCGCGCATGCCTGCAAGCGTTCTGTCGGCATAGGTCTTGCCCTCGTCTGTAAGCGCAAGCATCTTTTCCTTTCCCGAATGGTTAGTAACTTTTACAAGCCCCTCGCCAAGCATCTTGTGCACCACTGTGTTTATTGTCGTCTTGGGTATCAGCCATTCCTCGCAGATGCTCTTTTGCGAGTGCACGCCGCCGTCCGCCAGCGTGCAGAGGACGGCAACTTCGTTTTCACCCGCGGAGTTTTCCCGCGCCAGATCGTAGTATTTTCCGTCTATCCTGTTTATGCACAGCACAAGCCTGCGCACGCAATCTTCTATCATAAAATCTCCTTTACGGTACGAAACCGTACTGTATTATAGTACGAAACCGTACTTATGTCAAGCTTTTGCCGACATATTTTTTACTTGCAAATAAGGGCGATAGGTGATAAAATAAAGTAAACACAGCAAATAACCGCATTGCGCCGCAGCAGGTGCAAAAAAAGAGGAGATTATGAAGTTTACCGAGCTCACCGTGCACACCTCAACCGAGGGCAGCGAACTTGTGGCCGACATTATGTGGCGTTACACCACCCACGGGGTTGCCATTTCGGATGTGAAGGACGTAATAGCTTTACAGCAGAATAAGGTAATGTACTGGGACTATATGGACGAAAGTCTCACGGCCGATAAGTCTGGCGACGTGCTTGTAAAGGCCTTCGTCGCCGAGGATGTCGCGCCCTCAACTCTGCCCAAAATAAGGGAGGACATCGAGCAGATGGCCGCCAACTGCGGCGGCGCCCTGCCCCTGGGCTCGCTTGAGATGACCGCCCGTCAGGTTGAAGGCGACGACTGGATAGAGATCTGGCGCAAGCACTTCCGCCCCATTCACATCGGCAGGATAGTCGTCGTGCCCGAATGGATACAATATAAAAGGCAGGAGGGCGAGGAAGTTGTTTTGCTCGACAACAACATGGCCTTCGGCACGGGCGAGCACGAAACGACTTCGATGTGCGTCGAACTTCTGCAA